>NZ_JCABYM010000157.1:0-161234 GCF_059499385.1 Limnoglobus sp.
CGTGAGCTGGGTTTAGACCGTCGTGAGACAGGTCGGTCCCTATCTGCTGTGGGCGCAGGAAATTTGAGAGGCTTTCTCCCTAGTACGAGAGGACTGGGAGGGACGCACCGCTGGTGTGCCAGTTATGGCGCTAGCCGTATCGCTGGGTAGCTACGTGCGGAATGGATAAACGCTGAAAGCATATAAGCGTGAAACTTCCCTCAAGATCAGATTTCCTTGAAGACTCCTGGGAGACTACCAGGTCGATAGGCCGGGTGTATAAGTGCAGCAATGCACTCAGCTAACCGGTACTAACAGTCAAACGTTTGGCCACATTGTTCATTTTCTCAACCCGTGGCCCGAGAAGTCCGCTTCGTACTCCCCCAAGTTGCATTGATACATTGCGACTTGCCGGTGATTTGACCCAAAGTGGTGAACCCGTTCCCATTCCGAACACGGCCGTAAAACCTTTGGGGCCGATGGTAGTCCGTCTAGGGCGAGAGTAGGTCATTGCCGGCATAATACACGAAGCCCGCGGCTGAAAGGTCGCGGGCTTTTTGTTTTTCCCGTCCCGCTATTCCGATTATCATGACCTTCGCCTCCATCGCCCGCGAGGGTCCACCGTGCGTACCGTCCTTTCGCTCAGTCTACTCGCGCTCGCTTCTTGCGCCCCCGCCTCTCAGCCCGATAAACCGACCCCCAAGAGCAACCGCACGACTCCGCCGGCGGACGTACAAGCCGCGAAGCCGGGGGCGTGGGACCGCGCGAAGCCGTCACGCACAGGCACTGACTGGCCACGGTTCCTCGGCCCGACCTGCGACAACGTTTCCACCGAGACCGGCATTCTGACCGTTTGGCCGCGTGACGGGTTGAAGAAGATGTGGGAAACGAAAATGGGTACGGGGTACGCCCCGCCCTCTCTCGTGGACGGGAAGCTGTACCACGTCGATGCCTTCGAGCTGACTTGTCGGCTGACTTGTAGAAACGCGGAAACCGGCGAGTTCATTTGGAGCCACGAGTACCCGTTTGTCTACGAAGACTTTTACGGCTACGACAACGGCCCGCGGTGCTGTCCCGTGATCGACGAAGGCCGCGTCTACGCCTACGGCGTCGAGGGGACGCTCAACTGCCTGGACGCGAAGACCGGCGTCGTCGTCTGGTCCTTCGACACGCGGACGAAGTATTTTTTCCACCAGAACTTCTTCGGCGTCGGTAGCACGCCGGTCGTCGAGGGCGACCTCCTGCTCCTCGCCGTCGGCGGCAGCCCGAAGGCCGGGCGGCCCGCCGATCTGCGCGACGTGAAGCCGAACGGCACGGCGATCGTCGCGCTCGACAAGAAGACCGGGGCTGTGAAGTATTCCGCGATCGACGAGCTGGCGAGCTACGCCAGCCCCGTCGTCGTGACGCTACACGGCAAGCGGGTCGGCCTCTACTTCGCCCGCGGCGGCCTCGTCGCGTTCGACCCGGCCACCGGCAAACAATTCTTTCACTCGCCGTGGCGGGCGAAAATCCAGGAGAGCGTCAACGCCGCCAACCCGGTCGTCGTCGGCGACACGATCTTGCTGACGGAGTGCTACGGCCCCGGCGCGGTCTGCCTGAAGGTGAAGCCGGACCTGTCGGGCGCGACGGAAGTTTGGAGCGACAAAGAGAAGGACCGCGAGGACCGGTCGCTGGCGTGCCACTGGAACACGCCGATCCACCACGGCGGGTTCGTGTATGGCTCCAGTGGCCGCCACGAGAATGAGGGCGACCTGCGCTGCGTCTCGCTCGCTACCGGGGAGGTCGCGTGGCGCGAGAAGCGAACCGGCCGCAGCTCCCTGCTCGCCATCGACGGCCACCTGCTCAGCCTCGGCGAGCGAGGCGAGCTGCGGCTGTTCAAGATCGACGAGAAGAAGTTTAACGAAGTCGCCCGGTTCGAGACGGACCTCGAATACCCGTGTTGGGCACCACCCGTCGTCAGCCGCGGGTTGCTGTACGTGCGGGGTAAGGACCGGCTCCTCTGCTACGAACTGATCCCCAAGAAGTAGACCGGCCGCGGCCCGGCGATACGCTTTCACCATGACACCACCCGACCCGGCGACCGCGCGGACGCTGCTCGCCCCGTTCTTTCAGTCCGTAGAGGGCGTCGTCGTCGGGCAGCGGAAGCTCATCGACCGCGTTCTGATCGCCCTGCTCACCGACGGCCACGTCCTGCTCGAAGGCGTTCCCGGATTAGCGAAGACGCTCGCGGTTCGCGTGATCGCGCAGACGCTGCACCTGAAGTACCACCGCATCCAGTTCACGCCGGACCTGCTGCCCGCGGACGTGATCGGCACGCAAATCTACAATCCGCGGACCGGCGAGTTCACGGTGAAGCACGGCCCGGTGTTCGCTAACGTCGTTCTCGCGGACGAAATCAACCGCGCCCCTGCGAAGGTGCAGTCCGCACTCCTCGAAGCGATGCAGGAGCGGCAGGTGACCATCGGCGAGACGACGTTCCCGCTGCCGCGGCCGTTCTTCGTGCTTGCGACTCAGAACCCGGTGGAACAGGAGGGTACGTACCCGCTCCCGGAGGCGCAGGTCGATCGGTTCATGTTGAAGGTACTGATCGACTACCCGAACAAGGCGGAAGAGCTGCAAATCCTCGACCGCATGGCGAGCGTGGACGCGACCACGACCGTCACCCCGGTCCTCGCGGAAGCGGACCTCGCGGCGGCGCGGGCGGCGGTCGATGCCCTGTACCTCGACGGCAAGGTGAAGCAGTACGTCGTGGACGTGGTGCGGGCCACGCGGACCCCGGCCGAGTACGGCGTCGATCTCACCGGCCTCTTGCAGTTCGGCGCGTCCCCGCGGGCAACGCTCGCCCTGGTCCGCGCCGCGAAGGGCCACGCCTTTCTCAACGGCCGGAACTACGTGACGCCGGAGGACGTGAAGCTCATGGCCCCGGACGTGCTACGGCATCGGGTGATGCTGTCCTACGAGGCTGAGGCGGAGGAGCTGCGGCCGGACGAAATCGTGAAGCGCATCCTGGACGGGCTTCCGGTTCCATGAGTTGGCCATAGATAAATACAGAGAAAACAGATCAGAAAAGAACGATTTCAAAGACTCGATCGGTACTGGTCTATGAAAATCATTCTTGGTTTTCTCTGATCTGTTTTTATCCGTGTTCCTCTGTGGCCGATGTTACTTCTTCGCGAGTTCGGCGGCCACGGCCTTAGTCAACTCGTCGGAGTCCGGCTTAACCCCCGGCTCGTACCGGCCGACGACATCGCCCTTGCGGTTGACGAGAAACTTCTCAAAGTTCCATGTGATGTCGCCGGCGTACTTGCCATTCGTGTCCTTCGACGTGAGGTGCTTGTACAGCGGTGCGATGCCGTCGCCCTTCACGACCACCTTCGACAGCATCGGGAAGGTGACGCTGTACTTCGTGCTGCAAAACTTCTGAATCTCCTCGTCCGTGCCCGGCTCCTGCGCGCCGAACTCGTTCGCCGGGACACCCACGACGACGAGGCCGTCGTCCTTGTGCTTCTCGTACAGGGCTTGCAGACCCTTGTATTGCGGCGTGTACCCGCAGGCGCTCGCCACGTTCACGAACAGCACGACCTTGCCCTTGTACTGGGCGAGATCGACTTCCTTCCCGTCGATGCCCTTCATTTTGAAGTCGAGTGGACCGCTCACTTTGGCGTCTCCTTTTTTGGCGTCGTCCGCCCGACAGGCGGTGACCGTCAGGCCGAGGACCGCCGCGAGAACGAGGAATCGCATCGCGTAACTCCGGGGTTGGGGAACAGTATCGTTCTAGGGCGAGAGACGCTCCCGCGACCACCCGCCGGCCAGCTTCCGAAACCGGATGCGGTCGTGCAGGCGGCTCGGGCGGCCCTGCCAGAACTCGAAAGCGTCGGGCAGCAGTCGGTAGCCGCCCCAGTGCGGCGGCCTTGGAATGTTGCCGTCCGGGTACTTCGCGAGCAACTCTCGCTGGGCCGTTTCCAGTACCTCGCGGCCGGCGATGACCTCGCTCTGCTCGGACGCCCACGCCCCGAGGCGGCTGCCCATCGGTCGCGAATGAAAGTACATGTCCGACTCCACCGATGTCACCTTCTCAACGGTCCCTTCCACGCGAACCTGACGTTCGAGTTCGTCCCACAGGAACACGGCGGCCGCGAACGGGTTCGCCTCCAACTCGCGGCTCTTGCGGCTCAGGTAGTTCGTGAAGAACGTCAGCCCGTGGTCGAGGCCCTTCAGCAGCACGATGCGGTTCGACGGTCGGCCGGCGGGCGAAACGGTCGCGAGTGCCATCGCGTTCGGCTCCGGCAGCTTCGCCTCGACGGCCGTGTCGAACCACTGTCGGAAGAGTGCGAACGGGTCGGCCCCGGCGTCGGCCTCGGTCAGCCCGGCGAGGGTGTAATTCTTACGGAGGTCGGCGATGGTCATGGCGTCATCTTAGTCGCCTTCGCGGCCGGGCGGCGATCTGCTATTCATCACGGTATGGCCGCCGAACGTGCGACAGCCCTCGTCATCCGCGGGACCGACTGGAGCGAAACCAGCCGGATCACTACGCTCTGGACCCGCGAGTTCGGGAAGGTCCGGGCGCTGGCAAAGGGCGGCCGCCGGTTGAAGTCGAGCTTCGAGGTCGCGTTCGACCTGCTCACTGTCTGCGAGGTCATGTTCCTGCGGAAGGCCCACGGGGGCCTCGACCTGTTGACGGAAGCCACGGTCCGCGAACGGTTCCCGCACCTGCGGACGGACCTGCGGGCGCTCTACTGCGGGTACTACTTCGCGGAACTCCTCGGCGACGGCACGTTCGACTACGACCCGCACCCGGCCCTGTTCGACGCGACGTTGGAAACGATGCGGACACTGGGAAATCAGGCCGCTGATCGCCCGGCGGCCGTCAGCGGGTTTGAGCTTGTCTGGCTCCGGGAACTGGGCTATAGCCCCCGCCTTGAGGACTGTGCCGCTTGCGGAACGGCCGTCGGCCCGACGGCCCGCGTTCAGTTCAGCCCGACGACGGGCGGCGTGCTGTGCGGGAACTGCGCCGCGGCGGCGCACGACCGGCGGTGGCTGACCGGCGACGCACGAGCCTCGCTGATCGCGCTCGCGGCCGGGGAATGCGAACTGCCCGCGGGCGTGCGGAACGAGGTCCGGCAGCTGCTCGGCCAGGCGGTCAGCTCCGTCCTCGGCCGACGGCCGAAGATGCTGGTGTACCTGGACGGGGCCGGGTAGAGCCGCTCGGAAATTGGGGGGATCGACGTGAAGGATTCAGCCGACCGCTTCCGACTTCGCACGCGACTCCCACTGTTGCTCGCTTGCCTCGTGGCGTCCGCCGGCTGCACCGCCGTCAAGAGCCTCAAGCAGAAGGCATACGAATCGTCCCGCGGGTTCGTGTCGAAGTCCTACGACGACCCGCGGGCGGCCGAGAAGATGGCCGACGCCGAGCGGCGGCTCGAGGCCGGCGAGTATTCCGCGGCCCGCGGCGTCTTCCACGACATCGCCAACAACTCGCTCAACCCGGCGCTCATGGCCGAGAAGGCCCGGTTCCTGGAAGCCGAGTGCTACCGGCAGGCGCAGAAGTACCCGGACGCCGTGGACACGTACCACCGCATGCTGAAAGAGCACCCGACCGGGGCGTACCGCGAGCAGGCGTGCCAGGAGATGTTCAAGATCGCCGACTACTGGCTGGACGACACGCGGACCGAGATTCAAGCCGAGCAGGACGGCGAGAACATGTTCCAGCACCGGATGAAGAAGTTCTTCACCTACGACAAGACGAAGCCGACGCTCGACCGCGAGGGGCGGGCGATGCAGGCGCTGGAGAACGTCCACGTCAACGACATCGCCGGGCCGACGGCGGACAAGGCGCTGTTCTGGTGCGGGTTTGTCAACTTCTACCGCGGCAACTACATCGAGGCGGACCACTACTTCAGCACGCTCATCGAGTTCCATAAGGACAGCCCGCTGCGGCCGAAGGCCACGGAGCTGGCGATCATCAGCAAGAACAACAGTACCGGCGGCTCCGTGTACGACGGCCAGAAGGCGGCCGAGGCGCTGCAACTGGTCAACCACGCCGAGGCCGCGATGCCGGAGTTCAACGACCCGGAGCGGCGGGACTTCCTGACGCGGCAGAAGCTGGCCGTCCGCGCCCAGCAGGCGGAAAAGGATTTCAAGACGGCCGAGTACCACGAGCAGACGAAGCACCCCGGCAGCGCGTACTTCTGCTACGAGCTGGTTCGCCGGCGGTATCCCGGCACGAAATACTCCGACTTGGCGACGGAGCGGATGGAAGCGATCCGGGCGAACGCGGAGGTCGAGGCGGCGAAGCCGAAGGCCGGCCCGCTGCAATCGGCCGTGAAGCAGGTCGAGACGCTGCTCGGCCGGACCGAGCCGGAGGCCGTGCCGGGCATCCTGCCGAGTTCGGTGACCGGCCAGCCGCCGCAACAACTGCCGTGACCCACGGGGCGACCACGATGCCGCGACGCAGTCTTCTTCTTGTGTTGCTAGCCGTGACCGGGTGTCAGTCCGGCCGCGACTTCACGCTGTTCGGGTACTCGACGCGGCCGCAGTACGACGACTCGATCCGCACCGTGTACGTGCCGACGATGAAGAACACGGCGTTCCAGACGACGCCGAACCGCGAGCTGGAAGTGGACATCACGAAGGCGATCATTCGGGAGATCGAGGCGAAGACGCGGATGAAGGTCGTGTCCGACCGCGAGCGGGCGGACACGGAGCTGCTCGGCACACTCGTGGGCATCCGCAAGTCCGTCGTGAACGTGACGCAACAGAACCTGACCCGCGAGGCCGAGGTGACGGCGACGGCGAACTTCGTGTGGCGAGACCTCCGCACCGGGGCCGTGCTGTCGAACCGCCGGCCGGCCGTCGCGCCGGAAGCCCCGATTCCGTTCGACCCCAGTTTGCCGCCGCCGGAGGCCGTGCCCGTGGACGAGAAGGCCGTGCCGGCGCAGATCGTGGTCGTCGGGCGGATCATTCCCGAACTCGGCGAGTCGAACGCGACGGCGAACCTGTCCGTGGCGAATCAAATGGCGAAGCAGGTCGTCCACATGATGGAAGCGGCGTGGTGAGCTAGCGCCTGACCTCCGAAGTCCGGCTTCGACTTCGGAAGTCGAGCGGAACCAACACACACACGGGCGGGGGAGAGATGTCCCCGCGCGGGATCGACTTCCGAAGTCGAAGCCGGACTTCGGAAGTCTGAGGGGCTACCCACCCCCTTACGGTGTCTTCTCTCGTATCGGCGGCGCGGGTTCGCGGAACTCGCGGATTGCTGCCTCGTAGTCCTGCAATCCCCGAACCGCCAGCAAGTCCGGGTCGCTCTTGATCTGCTCCAGCCACGCGAAGCCGCTCTCGAGTTCTTCTAGCGCCGCCAGGCCGTTGTCCGCGAGGTCGAGCGCGACCTGCTTCCGCTTCCCCTCGTCCAGGGTCGGGTCGCGGGTCGCCAGCGCCGCGGCCCGGCCGAACAGGCACGCCGCCTCGAACCGGCCGCGGTCCGGCCGCGTCCCGACGGCGGTGATCCGCCGGGCCACGACCGCGACCTGATCATACCGGCCCAGGTCGGACAGCAGGTCGGCGTAGAGTCGTGCGTACCCGCGGATCGTGGTCCAGGTGTTCTCGTCGGTCGCGCTCACGCCCGGTGCGACCGCGGCGGACTGCACGTTATGCCACGCCGCCCCCAGGAGCGTCTCGGCCGGAACGAGCTGCTCGCGGAGGAAGAGGACCGTCGCCAGTTCGATCTGGTAGTACGCGAGGTCGTTCGCGTACCGCGGATTCGCCTTGTTCTGCGCGAGCAGCCTCTCGGCGAAGCTCACGGCCCGCCGCGCGGCGTTCTCGGCCCCGGCGAGGTCGTCTTGCTCCCGCTTCTGAACGGCCTCCGCGTGGGCGGCCCGGCCGCGGTACAGGGCCGTCGTCCGGTCGTTCGGGAAGCGGCGGTCGAGGTCGTCGAGGACGGCCCCCATCGCGGCCAGAGCGTTCGCGGCCGGGCGGAAGCGGCCGGCCTGCTGCTCGGCCGCCGCGAGCGTCAGGTTCGCCCCGGCCAGCGACTGCCGGTAGCCCACGTCCGCCGGGTAGAGGCTCGCCAGCCGCGACCAGTTCTGAACCGCGTTCTCGGCGTGCCGCGCCGCCTCGCTCCGCGTCGGCACGACCGGGGCCGGGGCTGGCGGCGGCGGCGGCGGGAGCAGTTGCTTCGCCCGCGCGATTTTCGCCGGCGGGGCCGGGCGGTTATCGCCCGCCGTGAGCTTCCGTTCGGACGACGCGATCGCGAGGAGGTTGTCGATCTCGGCCAGCAGCACGAGGTTCACGGCCGAGGTCGGGTCGTTCTTCAGCAACCGCTCGCAGATGTCCCGCGCCGCGGTTGCGTCCGCCAGCGCCTCGGACCGGCGGCCGTCGGCGTTACACACCATCGCGATCTGCCGCAAGCTCTGCGCGATGCGGAACTGGTACTCCGGCTCCTCCGGCTGGCGGCCCGCGAGCGTCCGCCGGTTGGCGAGCGAGTTGCGGAACCAGTCCTCGGCCTCCGCGTGGTTCCCCTGGACGTAGAGCGAAAGGCCGAGCCGTTCCTCCGCCTGCCCGAGCCGGTGCCACCATTCCGGCTTGGCGTGAGTGGTCCCGACTTCGACGGCCTGGATCATGTCGAAGAAGATTTGCCGGGCCGTGCGGAACTGCGCTTCGGCTTCGGGCAGGCGGCCGAGCGACATCTGATGGATGCCGAAGTAGAGGTGCGTCTCGCCGCGGAGCTGCGTCCACTCCGGTCCGGGTCGGTCCTTCGTTAGCTCGAAGGCCCGCCGGTACGCCTGTTCCGCGGCCGCGTGCTCGCCGAGCTTTACCTGCAACCGGCCGACGCGGAAGTGCGCCCCGGCGACGAAGAACTTCGACTCCGGCGTGTCCGGCGACTCTTGGACGAACCGCCGGTACATGTCCACGACGGCTTGCAGAAACGCCCACTGCCGGCCGGTCGCGGCGTGCTGGCTCGTCAGGATTTCGCCGATGGCGTCGTCCGTCAGGGCGAGGAGCGCCACCCGCGTGGCCTCCCGGCTGCGCTCGGCCGTGTTCCGCGCGTCGCGGACCCGCTTCTCTTCAACTTGAAGTTGTTCGTAGGCCGTGCGAACCTTCTTCTCTTCCTCGTCGAGCCGGCCGTAGGCTTCCTCGGTCTTCTCCTTCTGGGCGTTCACCGCGAAGAGGCCGTAGCTCAAGGTGACGATGGCCGTAACGAGCACGGCGGCCGTCCCGAGGACGACGTTCCGGTGTCGCCGCGCCCACCGCGCCGCGCGGACGGTCCACGGCTCCCGGTGAACGCTCACCGGCTCGTCGGCCATCCACCGCTCCACGTCGTTCGCCAAATCGAGGGCCGTCGGGTAGCGGTTCTTCGGGTTCACGGCCATCGCCTTCCGGCACACGGCCGCCAGCGCCATCGGCACGCCCGGCTTTTGCTCCTCGAACGGGACGAACTCCCCGCGCTTCACCCGCTCCAGAATCTCGTTCGTGTCCCCCTTGAACGGCGGCTTGCCCGTCAGGATCGAGTAGAGCGTCGCGCCGAGGCTGTAGATGTCCGCGAGCATGCCCACGTCGTCCCACCGGCCGTCGGCCTGCTCCGGGGCCATGTACGCGGGCGTGCCCATCGCCTTGCCGAACTCGGTCAACTCGCCGGTGTTGCCGAACGGCGTCCCGGCCAGGCTCACGCCCGGCCGGTCCTGGATCGCCGTGCGGGTCGCGTCGAACGCCGCGGAGTGGACCGGCGACGAGATCGCCACCGGCGGGGTGACGCCGGAGGTCGGCCGCTCGAACGCCAGCTTCGGGACCACCTGCGTGCCTTCGGGCTTCCTCGCCGGGACGGTCGTGTCTTTCGCCAGCCCCCAGTCCACGACGAGCGTTTCGCCGAACGCGCCGAGCATGACGTTGGCCGGCTTCAAGTCGCGGTGCAGGATGCCGCGGCTGTGGGCGTAGGCGATGGTGTTGCAAACGTCGATGAACCGCTTGAGCAGCTTCCGGAGCGCGAGCGCCCGCTCCCGCGGGTCGCGGTCCGGCGTGTCCGCGCGGTGAAACGCCTGGACGGCGTCCTGCAGGCTCTCGCCGGTGATGAACCGCATCGCGTAGTACGGCCGGCCGTCCGCGTGGCGGTTCAGGCCGTACACCGGGACGATGCCGGGGTGTTCGAGCCGCCCGGTGACGCGGGCCTCGAGCAGGAACCGGGCCGCGACCGACGGGTCGTAGGCGTACCGCGGCTGAATCTCCTTGAGCGCGACCTGTCGGTCGAGTTCCTCGTCCACGGCGATGGACACCTGGCCCATCCCGCCCTTCGCGTGGTCTTGCAGGAACCGATACCGTCCGCCGGGCGGGCCGCCGGACGGCAGCGTACCGCGGGGGAACGCCCCGACGTTCGACGGGCCGGTCGCCATGACCGTGCCGGTCGGCCCGTCCGCGAACGGCCCGGAATCCACCGACGACGCGCCGGCCGGCAGGTAACCCGGCGGGGCCGCGAGCGTCTGCTCGGCCTGGGCGGGGTCCATCATCGACGGCAGGTAAAGGCCGACGGACTGCCCCTCGCGGTCGGGCGGGACCACGGCCGTCGCGGTCGGCGGCGACGCGGTTTGGGGAATGGTTCCGGTGTTCTGCGTGAGGTCGTCTGACGTTTTGTCGGAGGGGTCAGAACTCATGATCGAAGCGATCTCGATGGCGGGCGGGGCTGCGATCCATTCTACTTCGGAATTTCGCCCCCGGCCGACGGTTACCGGGCCGGCCCGGTTTTCCCCCGGAACGCGGCTTTCCGATTCAACCCGCCTTCTCCCCCCGGCCGATACACCCCGATACGACGCGGATTTCGGAAGGAGCCGACCATGGCGCGGGCGATCTGGAAGTGGACCCACGGGCTGGCCGCGACGGCGGCCTTCGCCCTGCCCGCGGCCGCGCAGGTTCCGTCGGCCGTCGAGACGGCCGTGCATCCGGACATCCTCCAGGCCCAGGGGCCGGTCACGCCGACCCCCCGCCCGCCGCAGACGCCGGGGACGGTCCCGGCGACCCCACCGCCGGGGATCACGGCCCCCGTAACACCCGGCGGCCGGCCGCGGACGCCGGTGAGTACGCAGTCCGGCATGGCCCTCGGCCTCACGGCCGCCGGTACGACGGCACGGCCGGTCGAGCTTCCGAACATGTACGGCGACATGGGCGGCCTGTTCAACTACACCCCGTACACGCAGGGGATCACGCCGGCCGGCCAGCGGGTGACGCTGCTGCCGGGCCAGACGCAACGGTTCCCCGCGGGCACGGTGTTCAACCGCGACATCTCCGCCTTCAGCGTCCTGCGGACCGGCACGGTCATTCAGCTGCCGGACATCCCGCTGCCGCCGGGGTTCCGCGAGAAGCTCGGCGAACGCGAGACGTTGACCGCGACCACCCTGACCAGCGGCCAGCGGTCGGCGACCGACATCCTCGTGACGGGCGACGTGCCGAAGGCGCACACCGGGGCGCTGCCGGTCAACACCGTCCGTGGGGCGTTCAAGATCGCGGAGAACGAAAGCCCGCGGCCGGTGGACCGTGTGTACCTCACGTACAACTTCTTCCACGACGTAAACAGCTCGCTCGCCGTCCCCGGCCTGCCGATCACGAACGTCCACCGGCAGACGCTCGGCTTTGAGAAGACGTTCCTCGGCGGCGATGCGTCCATCGGCTTCCGGCTGCCGCTGCTGCAACTCACCGGCCCGTCCGACCTCGACCGCGCCACGGTCGGCGACCTGAGCATCGTGCTCAAGTACGCGCTCATCAACAACCCGTTCGAGCCGACCCCCGACGGCACACTTTCCGGCGGCGAGGTTCTCTCGACCGGCCTCGTCATCACGACGCCGACCGGCGGCGCGGCCGCGTTCACGGCCCAGGACCCGCAGGTCCACCCGACCGTGATTCAGCCGTGGGTCGGCGGGATCGTGACGTTCCCGCGGGCCTACGCCCAGTTTTTCAGTTCGCTCGCCGTGCCGACCGACGGGCGGGATACCGTCTTCTACTTCAACAGCCTCCAGGTCGGGTATCTCCTGTACCGCGACCCGACCGGCTCGCGCTACCTCTCCTCGGTAACTCCACTGGCCGAGGTCCACGTCAACACGCCGCTGAACAACCGCGGCATCCTTCGCCTACCGATCGCGGCCGTCGATCAGGTCAGCTTCACGGGCGGTACGACGTTCGGCCTCGGCCGGCGGTCGTTCCTGAACCTCGGGGCGAACGTCCCGGTGACGGGGCCGCGGCCGTACACGGTCGAGGCGATGGCCCACCTGAACATCCTCTACTAGCGCGGCGAACCGGGCGGCGGGGTTGGCGTAAGATGTCCGGATGACCGCACCCACCCGCGAAGACCTCGCCACCCGCTACCTCGACCAGTTGCCCTACCCGCCGTACCCCGTGCAGGAGGAAGCCCTCCTCGCGTGGTTCACGTCCGCCGAGGGGGTGATGGTCTGCGCCCCGACCGGCACGGGCAAGACGATGATCGCCCAGGCCGCGCTGTTCGAGGCGTTGCACACGAATCAGGTCGCGTACTACACGACGCCGCTCATCGCGCTGACCGATCAGAAGTTCCAGGAAATGCAGGCCGCCGCGGAGCGGTGGGGCTTTTCCCGCGACGACATCGGCCTCGTCACCGGCAACCGGAAGGTGAACCCGAACGCCCGCGTCCTCGTCGTCGTCGCCGAGATTCTGCTCAACCGCCTCTTGCACCCCGAGGGGTTCGACTTCGCGAACGTCTCGTCGGTCGTGATGGACGAGTTCCACAGCTTCGCCGACCCCGAACGCGGCATCGTCTGGGAGCTGTCCCTCTCGCTTTTGCCGAAGCACATTCGTCTGATGCTCCTGTCCGCGACCGTCGGGAACTCGGTCGAGTTCCTGAACTGGCTCGACCGCTGCCACGGCCGCAAGCTCGAACTCGCCGAGGGCCGGGAGCGTAAAATCCCGCTGACGTACCACTGGGTTCCCGACGAGTACCTGAACGACATGCTCGTCGAGATGGCGAAGGGCGACGACGCGACACGGAAGACGCCGGCGTTGGTGTTCGCGTTCAACCGCGACGAGTGCTGGTCCATCGCGGAGCAACTGAAGGGCCTCGACCTGCTAAACGCGGCGCAGAAGTCGGCGTTGAACCAGGCCGTGGACAAGCTCGAATGGCCGCAGGGCGTCGGGCCGAAGCTGAAGCAGATGCTCCGCCGCGGCGTCGGCGTCCACCACGCCGGGCTGCTGCCGAAGTACCGCCGCGTCATCGAACAGCTCTTCGAGAAGAAGCTGCTCAGCGTCGCGCTCTGCACGGAAACGCTCGCCGCCGGGATCAACCTGCCGGCCCGCTCCGTCGTCCTCACGTCGCTGGTGAAGGGGCCGTTCGGCAAGGAGAAGCTGATCGACCCGAGTTCCGCGCACCAAATCTTCGGCCGGGCAGGGCGGCCGCAGTTCGATACGGAGGGGCACGTCTTCGTCGGCCCGCACGAGGACGACGTGCGGATCGTGAAGTGGAAGAAGCAGTACGACCAAATCCCCGAGACGACGAAAGACCCGGCCATGTTGAAGATGAAGAAGGCGCTGCTGAAGAAGAAGCCGACGCGGAACAACACGAAGAAGTATTGGACGGAGAGCGACTTCGAGAAGCTGAAGGCCGCGCCGCCCGCCCGCCTCTATAGCAAGGGGCCGCTCCCGTGGCGGCTTCTCGCGTACCTGCTGAAGGTGTCGCCGGACGTGGAGAAGATTCGCGCCGTCGTGCGGAAGCGGCTGCTCGACCAGCCGCGGATCGAGGCCGGGATGAAGCAGCTCGATCGGATGTTGCTCGTGTTGCACAACCGCGGCTTCGTGAAACTCGAACCCGAACCGCCACCGCCGGCCGAGGGCGTCGAGTCGCAGCCGTTCCAGGCGGCGCGGGCCGTGCCGACGGAGGCGCTCGACAAGCTGCTCGTCTTCCGCGCGTGCCACCCGATCTACGGCGCGTTCCTCGTCGATCAGCTCGCCGTCGCGAACCCGGACGAGCGGGTTCAACTGCTCGAATCCGTCCTCGAAATCCCGCGGCCGATCTTGAAGTTCGTCCGCGTCCCGTTCGACCTGCCCCCCGGCCCGCTCGCGACGGAAAAACTGGACCCGGAGTTGATCGCCCGCGGCCTCATCATCGCGAAGCCGCCGAAGGCCGAAGGTGAGGAAGAAGACGAGGAAGAGGAGTTCGAGGAACGGCCGCCGACGCTGGCGGAGAAGGTGCGGATGCTGTTCGACGCGACGCACCCGGACGTGACGGACGTGAACACCCAGGCCGTCTGGGCCGCCGGCGAGGTTCTCCGCTACGGCGGCAACTTCAACCAGTACGTGACCTCCAAAGACCTGACGAAACAGGAAGGGATCATCTTCCGCCACCTGTTACGGTTCATCCTGTTGCTCGAAGAGTTCGCGCAGCTGACGCCGCCGGGCATCGACCCGGTCCAGTGGCAGGCGGACCTCCGCGAACTCGGCGACAAGCTGACCGAGGCGTGCCGACAAGTGGACCCGACGAGCACGGAGGAAACGATCAAGAAGGCGCACGCCGCCGACGTGGTCGAGGGCGAGGACCACGCGAAACCCGCGACGGCTGCCGAAATCGCGGCGAAACCGGAAGACGAGTTCGGGGCGGGAATCTTGGACTAATCGCCCTGGAGGGGTTAAACTTTCGCGAATGAATCAACAATCACTTCCCCGCGTCATCGGCCCGTGGATGGCGGCGGCCGTCGTCGTCGGCACGGTCATCGGGTCCGGCGTCTTCAAGAAGGGGCAGAAGGTCTCCGAACTCTGCCCCGAGTTCGGCGTCGCCATCGCCGTCTGGGTCATGGGCGGGGTGCTGGCGCTACTGGGGGCGCTGACGATCGCCGAGGTCGCGTCGCGACTACCGAAGGCCGGCGGGAACTACGCCTTCCTCCGCGACGCCTACGGGCGGTGGGCCGGATTCCTGTGGGGGTGGGTCGATTTCGGCATCATCCGCACGTCGTCCATCGCCGTCCTCGCGGTCATGTTCGTCGAGTCCCTCAACAACGTGCTGCTCATCACCCGCGACCAGTACCCCGCCGCGTCGTGGATCGGCAGCGGCCTCGGCCGGTGGGACCAGGTGTTCGTCACGCTCGCCGTCATCGCCGGGCTGACGCTCGTGAACGTCCGCGGCACGCTCGTCGGCGGCGGGTTGCAGATGGTCCTCACGGCGCTCAAGGTCCTCTCGATCCTCGCGATCATGGCGTTGCCGGTTCTGATCCTCTGGTTCTCCCCGACGACGGTTCCGCAGCCGACGACCGCGCACTTTTCCCCGGCGTGGCCGGCCGACCCGGCGCGGATCGAGTGGGGGGCGTTCCTGTCCGCGTTCGCCACGGCCATTGTCGCCGTCATGTGGGCGTACCACGGGTGGCTGAACATCACGCCGATCGCGGAGGAGGTGAAGGAGCCGCAGCGGAACATCCCGCTCGCGCTGCTCGGCGGGATCGCGTTGCTCATCTTCCTCTACGTCGGGGCGCAGGTCGCGTACTACACCGTCATCCCGCGCGACGAGATGATGCACCTGAAGACCACGCCGGTCTCGACCGAGTTCTGCCACCGGTTGTTGGGGCCTGTCGGCGTGCTGATCGGCTCGGTCGTGCTGATGACCTCGGTACTCGGGTCGCTGAACGGGAACATCCTGGTCGCCCCGCGGCTGCTGTACGCGATGAGCGACGACGGCCTCGCCCCCAACCGGCTACGACGGTTGCACGCCCGGTTCCAGACGCCGGCCGCGGCGATGCTCGTCTTCTCCGGGTGGTCGATGATCCTCGTCGTCGCGGTGCAGTTGGGCAAGGACTTCGGCTGGCTGAAGCAGGACAAAAATATCTTCGACGTGCTGACCGACTACTGCATCGTCGGCGCGATCATGTTCGAGACGCTCGGCGTGGCGGCGATCTTCGTCCTCCGCCGGACGCAGCGTGACCTGACACTGACGCTGCCTTACCGCTGCCCCGGCTACCCGGTCGTGCCGGCCCTGTACATCCTGATGATGGCGGCCGTCCTCGCGAACATGTTCATCGGCACGGAACAACGGGCGGAGGCCCAGATCGGGACCTGCTACGCGGTCGTCGGCGGCGTGGTCTATTTCCTTTTCCTGCGGAACAAGCCGGCATGACGTGGCTCGCCGACCTCGACCGCGACGGCTACGCCTGGGTCCGCCGGGCCTTCGCGCCGGATCGCGTGTCGGAAGTCCTCCGACGACTCGAAGACGTGCTTCGAGAGAAGCCGAACGACCCGTCGGTCCTCGCCGGCACGTCCGGCCCCGCCTACGGGATGCGGAATCTCCTCCGCCTGTGGCCGGACGTGCCGACCCTCCTGACCGGGATATCCGACGAGCTGCGGGCCGTTCTCGGCCCGGACGCGGCCGTTGTTCGCGGGCTGTACTTCGACAAGCCGCCCGGCCACTCGTGGGCGCTGCCGTGGCACCGCGACTACACGATCGCCGTGAAGGAACATCGGCCGTCCGCTCTGTTCGCGAAGCCGACGGTGAAGGCCGGCGTGCCGCACCTCGAAGCGCCGGAATCGCTACTCGCGCGGATGCTCACGGTGCGAATCCACCTCGACGCGATGACGGACGACAACGGCCCGCTCCGCGTCGTGCCGGGGTCGCACCGCACGAGCGGCGAGTTGACGGAAGACGCCGTGACGCTCCACTGCGACGCCGGGGACGTGCTGCTCATCCGGCCGCTCGTGCTGCACGCCAGCGGACACACGCGGCCGGGCACGGACCGACACCGGCGGCTGATTCATCTGGAGTGTGCGGGTAGCCGAGAGTTGCCGGACGGGTTGGAATGGGACCGCTACGAGACGATCGGCTGAGTCACTTCTTCTTTTTCTTCGGCGGCGTGGGAGACGCGGACGCCGCCGTCGGCGACGGGCCGACGACGTACCCTAGCTGCTTGAGCAAGGGGACGAGCTGGTCCGCCTGCGCGGTGGCCGCGATCGAATCGACCTTCGCCAGCCCGATGGCCATGTACCACATCTTCTCCCGGTCCCGCGGGGCGAGCGCGTCCGGGTCGGCCCCGAGTTCCTGGACCAGTTCCTTGTCGAACTTCGCGGCCTTGAGAATGTTCGCGAGTTGCCGCCACGTTAGCCCGGTCGAGATCATCGTACCGTCGGCCTTGCTCACCCGACGGCCGATCAGGACGTGAAAGACGCCCGCCAGCCGGCCCTTCGCGAGTTTGTTCTCGTCGATGAGTTCCAACAAACCGCGAAGCTCGTCCATTCCCTGACTCCGTCCGAGGCTCGCCGAACGTCCGGGCCGACCCTCTTATTTTGCCCATCCCGCGGATTTTGCCAAGTGCGATTCAGACTGCCCTTTCTTCGTCATTTCACACGCCCGACGTGGAGGGGAATCGGAGCCGTCGCGAAGTTTCTAAACTGAGCATACCACAAACAAGGAACCCCCATGTCCTGGACGATCCACGCCCCGGAAGTGATTGCCAACCTCCGCCGGTTCGACACCCCGACGATCTGCAACGTGATGGAACTGTTCGACTACATGCCGCGGACGGCCGGGTACATGGACGGCCGCGTGCGGGCCGCGTTCCCGCAACTGCCGCCGATGGTCGGGTACGCGGTGACGGCCACGTTCCGGGCCGGGGCGAAGCCGCGGGGCGGGGACATCTACGCCGGGCTGGAGAAGCAGGTGCGGCTGCTCGCGGACCTGCCGGGGCCGAAGGTGATCGTCTTCCAGGACCTCGACGACCCGACCGTGGCCGCGACTTTCGGCGAGGTGATGTGTACCAGCTACCAGGCGTTCGGCGGCGTCGGCCTCGTCACCAGCGGGACCGGCCGCGACCTCGATCAGGTTGAGGCCCTCGAGTTCCCGTGCTTCACGAACGGCACGGTCTGCTCGCACGGGTACTGTCAGATCGTCGAGCTGAACGTGCCGGTCCGAGTCGGCGGAGTCTGGGTGAACCCCGGCGACCTGCTGCACGGCGATCGCAACGGCGTGGCCGTGATCCCGCACGCGCTCGCGGTCGGCACGGCGGCGGCGTGCCCACAACTCGCGACGGCGGAGGCCGTTGTCCTCGACTACCTGAAGACGCCGAACCCGACGGCCGACGGGTTCTCGAAGGCCCGCGTCGAGTGCCACCGGCAGGTCCAAGAGCTGTCGGCGAACTTGAAGCAGTCAGTCCGCGGCTGACGGGCGAATCCGGTGGAGTTACGGGCGAAGTGTGCCGATAAAATAAGACCTGCGGAACGGGCGGGTTCGTTGACGTTCCGCGGTACGACCGATACGATTCATCCAAGTCAACACGGCCCCGTAGCCAAGTGGTAAGGCAGCGGTTTGCAAAACCGTTATCCGCCGGTTCGAATCCGGCCGGGGCCTCTCGATCGAACCTCCTCAGGCCGCCCGGTGTTCCGGCGGCCTGATTCGTTTTCCGGACCCGCCATGATCCGCCCCACGACCCCCGCCGACACC
Organism: Limnoglobus sp.; assembly: GCF_059499385.1. NCBI lineage: Bacteria > Pseudomonadati > Planctomycetota > Planctomycetia > Gemmatales > Gemmataceae > Limnoglobus > Limnoglobus sp. The sequence continues at coordinate 18,392 of NZ_JCABYM010000157.1, forward strand.
GACGCCCTCGTGCCGCTCGCCGACGCCACCGGCGTCTTCAAGCCGCACGAGATCGTCGCGCTCCGTGAAGTCCTCGACGACTACCACGCGGCGAACCGCGACGAGGGGCACGTCGCGTTCACGTCGGAGGACGGGGGCCGCGCCTTGGGGTTCGTCTACTACGCGCCGGTGGCGATGACGGACAACACGTGGGAGGTGTGGTGGATCGCCGTGGCGGCGAGCGAACAGCGCCGCGGCCTCGGGAAGCAACTCCTCGACTTCGCCGAGGCCGACGTGCGAGACCGCGGGGGTCGGCTGCTGCTCATCGACACCAGTTCATTGCCGAACTACGAGCCGACGCGCCAGTTCTACCTGCGGCGAGGGTACGCGATTTCGGCTCAAATCCCGGACTTTTATCGTGACGGCGACGACAAGGTCGTGTTCTGGAAGAAGCTCTCCGACCGTTCGATCTGATCCCCACGGCTACGCCGCACATTCGCCCGCGACACCCGTTCGCGACCACTCGCGGCGCGTAGAATGCTGCGGCCGCGCGTCACAACCGGACCAACCGGCACCCGCCGACCGGCCGCCGCCGCGAACTGCCCCCCGCCCGGCACAATTACCTCTCAGTCCAGTCACACCGTGTCGATTGCTTCTAGTAGTTCCGCGGTTGGCCGAGGTCGTGCCGGAATGGGTCGGTACGACGGCCGCAATGCCTACCGGGACGACGGCGGGTTTACCGAGTTCGCCAGGTTCGCCAACCTGAGGAAGTTCGCCAACCCAGGTTAATCTTCGCGGAGCGCGTCTGCCGATGAAAATGACGCAGTTGTGTCACCGCGGTGATTCCCGACCGCCCCGATGACGCGGCCTACCGCTCCGCGAAGACGCGAATGGATGCCCCCGCCGGGCGACCCGCCCTCGCCGCGATGTCGTCCCGCCCCCTCGGGCTTGCCGCCGCCCCTAACCGGGGTGGCCAGCCGTGAGTGCGATGAAAATGGAGTGCCCCCGATGAAAAAGGTGTTCACCACGGGTCAGGTTGCCAAAATCTGCAAAGTGGCCCCCCGGACCGTCTCCAAGTGGTTCGACAGCGGCCGGCTGAAGGGGTATCGCATCCCCGGCAGCCAGGACCGCCGCATCCCCCGCGAGCAGCTCATCCGGTTCCTCAAGGAACACGGCATGCCGCTCGGGGAGCTCGAGGAGGAAGAGTGGCACAAGGTGCTGCTCATCGGCACGGAGAAGCTGTTCAACGACCGTATGAAGGAACTCCTCCCGGAGGTGGACGACTTCAAGTACGAGCTGGCCCAGAGCGGGTTCGAGGCCGGGACGCTCGCCCAGAGCTTCCACCCGGACACGATCATCATCGACCTCGGCCTCGGCCGCAGCGAGTCGATGCAAATCGCGTCGAACCTGCGGAAGAACGACGCCTACTCGACGACCCTCATCATCGGCCTCGCCGGCGAGGACGAGGCGGCCCCCGAGAAGCTCAACGAGTACGGGTTCAACGAGGTGTTCAAGAAGCCGTTCGACGTGGCGCTGCTCGCCGAACGCATCCGCCGCCTCGCGGACTCGAAGCGGGACGCGTAATAACAGTTCACCCTCTCGAAAGCCCACGGGTCGATCCGTGGGCTTTCTGCATTTCCGGGCGAACCGTTCGCGAAATCCCGGCCTCCGTATAATGCCCTTCGCGGTTTTTTCCCCGTTTTCAGAGGTCGATTGCAATGGCCGAGTGGCAGCGGACCCACACCTGTGGCGAACTTCGGGAAGCACACCTCGGGCAGACCGTCACCCTGAACGGGTGGGTCCTCATCACCCGGAACTTCCCGAATCAGGTGTTCGTGGACCTCCGCGACCGGTACGGCCTCACGCAAGTCGTCGTCGAGGACGCGGACCCGGCGCTGTTCGCGGAGGCGAACAAGGTCGGCCGCGAGTACGTGCTGTCCGTCACCGGCGTCGTCCGCAAGCGGATCGCGGGGAAGGAGCGCGCGGACATCCCGACCGGACAAGTCGAACTGGAAGCGAAGGCCGTGCGGGTTCTGAACGCCTGCCCACCGCTGCCGTTCAGCGTGACCGAGTTCCCGGACGAGGAACTGGCGAACGAAGACTTGCGGCTCCAATACCGCTACCTCGACCTGCGGCGGCGGTCGATCCAGCACGTCCTGATGCTCCGCCACCGCGTCTGCAAGATCATCCGCGATTACATGGACGCGAACGGGTTCCTCGAACTCGAAACGCCGCTGCTCGGCAAGAGCACGCCGGAGGGGGCGCGGGATTACCTCGTGCCGAGTCGTGTGTTCAACGGCGAGTTCTTCGCCCTCCCGCAGTCGCCGCAGTTGTACAAGCAACTGCTCATGATCTCCGGGTACGACCGGTATTTCCAGATCGCCCGCTGCCTACGGGACGAGGACCTGCGGGCCGACCGGCAGCCGGAGTTCACGCAACTCGACGTGGAGATGTCGTTCGTCGAGCGGGACGACGTGCTGAGCGTGATGGAGGGGCTGGCCGCGGACCTGTTCGAGAAGTGCCTCGGCGTGAAGATTCAACTCCCGCTGCCGCGGATGAGCTACAAGGACGTGATGCTCAAGTACGGGAGCGACAAGCCGGACCTACGGTTCGGCATGGAGATCGTTGACGTTTCCGACATTGCCGGCGAGAGCGAGTTCAAAGTGTTCAAGGACGTGATCGCGGCCGGCGGCGTGGTCCGCGGACTGAACGCGAAGGTAGCGGCCGACAAGTTCAGTAACACCGACCTGAAGCCGGGCGGCAAGCTGTCCGCGTTCGTCACCCAGTTCAAGGCCAAGGGTCTCGCGTGGATGAAGTGCGAGGGGGACAAGCTCACCGGCAGCATCGAGAAGTTCTTCCCGGACGCGGTGAAGGCGAAGTTGAAGGAGCGGATGGGCGTCGCGGCCGGGGACGTGCTGCTGTTCGTCGCGGACAAGGAGGCGGTCGTGTGCGACGCGCTCGGCGCGCTGCGGGGCCAGCTCGCCGTGGACCTGAAGTTGTACAAGAACTGGTGGGACGAGAAGGCCGAGTACGACGCGGCCGAGGAGAAGGCGGCGAAGAAGGAGAAGCGAGCGCCGACGCCGTTCGTGGTGAAGCCGGAGCACTTCAAGATGCTCTGGGTGCTCGACTTCCCGATGTTCGCGTTCGACGACGAGGAGAAGCGGTGGGTGGCCATCCACCACCCGTTCACCGCGCCGATGGACGAGGACGTGGCGACGCTGGAATCCAGCCCCGGCACGGCGCGGGCGAAGGCTTACGACATGGTGCTGAACGGGTACGAGGTCGGCGGCGGCTCGATCCGGATTCACCGCCCGGACGTGCAGGCGACCGTGTTCAAGATGCTCGGCATGCCGCCGGAGGACGCGAAGGCCCGGTTCGGGTTCCTCCTGGACGCGCTGCAGAGCGGCGCGCCGCCGCACGGCGGGATCGCGCTCGGGCTGGACCGGTGGTGCATGATCCTGGCCGGGACGACGAACATCCGCGACGTGATCGCGTTCCCGAAGAACCAGAAGGCCCGCGACCTGATGACCGGCGCGCCGGCCGTCGTGGAGCCGCGGCAACTGAAGGAACTGGGCGTCGAGTTGAAAAAGTAAAGAATCCGCGCAAGACCGCCGACACGGGTCGTCCCGAGGTTGCACCAACTCTTCCCCAGAGTTGCAGGCCGCCGGGGACGGTCCTCGGCGGCCGTGCTTTTTCCGGGGCGTGTGGTGCGAAACTCCCTCCTTTTGCTCCTCGCGGCGGCCGCCTTCGCCGTGGCGTACACGCAGTCGCCGCTCTACTTCTCGAACCAGAACCAGTACCTGCTGCACGGGGGGGCGAACGCCGGCCACGGCCACCTCGCGACCGACTGGCTGGCAAACACCCGCGACCCGACGCCGCTTTTCTCGGCCGTGGTGGAACTCTTCTACCGAATCGGCTGGCCGCAAGGCGTGGCCGCCGTTTATGCCCTCGTTCTCGGCGGGTACGTGATTGCGCTAGCCGCGTTGGTGGCGAAACTGCCGCGCCGCCCGCGGACGTTCCCCGGCTGGCTCGCCGCCTTCGCGACGCTCCTGCTGACGCACGCGGCCCTCTTCCGGTGGGCCTCCGTCCTCGCGTTCGGCGCGGACTATCCGTGGTACTTCCAGTGCGGCGTGGCGAACCAGTACGTCCTTGGGGCCGGGTTCCAGCCGTGCGTCTTCGGCGTCAGCCTCGTCGCATCGCTGGCCGCGTTCCTCCACGACCGGCGCGGGCTGGCGGTCGGGTTCGTTCTGCTCGCCTGCGTCATCCACTTCACGTACCTGCTGCCGGCTGCGCTCCTCGGGCTGGGCTACCTCGCCGCCAGCCCGCGGCGCGACGCCGTCCGCCTCGGCGCGTTCTTGACGCTCGGCATCGCACCGATCGTTGCCTTCAACCTCGTGCGCTTTCAGCCGCACGACGCCGCGACGTTTGCGGAGGCGCAGCGGCTGCTGGTCGAGGTTCGCATCCCGCACCACACGCTCGTGACGAAGTGGCTCGGCCCGCTCGACGGGCTGCAACTCGCCTGGGTCGCCCTCGCGATATTGGCGGTGCGGCGGACCGTACTAGGCCGCGTGATGCTCGTCGCGGCGCTCGGCGGCGTGGCGCTGTCGCTCGCCGCGTACTTCGGGCATTCCCACCTGTTGATGCTCGTGTTCCCGTGGCGCGTTTCGGCGGCCCTCGTCCCGGTGGCGACGGCCATCCTGATGGCGCGGGCCGCGGCGTGGGTCGAGGAAAACTTCGCCGCGGATGTCGTGGTGCCGTTGGCCGGCGTCGTCGTGTTGCTCGCGGTGGTCGCGGGTCTGCTGCTCCCGTTCCGCGGCGTCGGCTATTCGATGAACGAACGCGCGGAACGCGGCCTCCTCGATTTCGTCAATCGAACGAAACGGCCCGGCGACGTGTACCTTATTCCGACGCGAATCCCCAAGCTGTCCGGCGGGGCAAGGGGGTCGGCCTCCACAACCTTCACCTCGCCGCCGCGGCCGACGAGCGGCAACCTCATCCCCGTGGACCTGCAGCGCTTCCGTCTCGCGACCGGGGCGGCGATCTACGTCGATTTCAAGTCGATCCCCTACGCCGACACGGAGGTGCTGGAGTGGTATCGTCGGGTGCAGTTCGCGCAGAAGCGGTACGACGAAAAGGACTGGGCCGCGGCCGTCGAAGGGCTACGGGCCGAGGGCATCACCCACGTGGTCACGCCCGCCGCACAGCCGATTTCGGCCGCGCGGTACGGGCGCGTTTACGAAGACGAATCGTTTCACGTCTACGAGTTGAAGTGACTACTTCGCGTTCGGCGGCAGCCCGCCGGCCTGGGCCTTGAACCCGGAGTGCCACACCTTCGGCATGTACTTGTACACGTCGAACTTCGGGTCGTTCTCCTGGTCGTGGCACTTCATACACCGGGCGGACACAGCCGTCACCAGCCGCTGTTCGGCCGGCTTGATCTGAACCGCGGCGGCCTCGCCCGGCTTCGTCTCGGCCAACTTCTTCAGCACGTCCTTCGCCGGCAGCTTGTCGGTCGGGGCCGACTTCCACTTGCTCATCGACGCCAGGAACCCTTTGTCGGCCGGGTTCGCGACGTGCCCGCTGCCGGGGCCGTGGCAGCTCTCGCACCCGACGTGCTTCAGGTGCGGCGTGGCCGCCTCGTTCGTGTACCCGGTCTTGTACCCGAAGCCGACCGTGTGGCACTGCACGCAGTCGCCGTCGAACTGCCGGAGGCCGGGCCGGTCCGCGATCTTCTCCAGCGCGTCGAGGGCGTGGCCGTGCTTGCTCTCGGCCCAGACCTTGAACTCGTTCGGGTGGCAGGCCGTGCACTTGTCCGACCCGACGAACGACAGGTTCGCCGCGTCGTGCTCGATCTGCGCCTCGTGCGGGATCGGCTTCTCGACGTACTTCGCCAGCAGGTTCTCCTTCTTCACCTTCGCCGTGTACTGTTCCAACAATTGAAGCGTCGCGTTCGCCTTCGCCGCCTCCTCGCCCTTCGGCGTCAGGAACTCCTCGCCGAGCGGGACGAGCTGGTACTTCAACTCGTACCCGTTGCCGGCCTTGAAGACGCCGACGACGCCGAGGTTCTGGCCCTTGTGCCCGACCTGGATCACGAACGTCTTGCCGTTGTTCGCGACGGTCGGGAATTGCGGCGGTTCGGACTCCTCGCTCTGGCAGAGGATCACGTTGAAGTCGGGGTATTGCTGGGCGAGCTTCTCCGTGTCGTCCTTGCTCCCGGCGTAGAGAAGCACGTTGATGACCGGCTTCTTCGCCTCGGCCTTCAGCGCCGCGACGACGCCGGGAAGCGTGTCGTCCGCCTTCGCGACGACGAACGACTTGTCGATCTGGGCCACCTTCTCCGCGACGGTCGGGCCGAGGACGCCGACGACGCCGACCGGCAGGTGCGGCCGCGGCCTCGCCGCCTTGCGGTCTTCGTGGACGACATCGTAAGCCTCGACCATCGGCCGCTTGCCGGGCACGTCGAACAGCTTCTCCCGCGGGACGACGGCCCCGCCGTCCTTGCCGCCCAGGTTCGCGGCCAGGATGATCGGCGGCTCGTTCGGCTTCTGGAGCGTGTACTTGGAGAGCAAGTGCCAGAGCTGCTGGTCGAAGTCCTGCACGCCGAGGCCGACGGCGGAATAGCCCATCTCGGCCAGGGCCTTCATCGTGTACTCGTACTTGAGGTGGTCCTGCTCCTGGACCTTCTTCGGCGGGGCGAGGTCGCCGAGGTCGAGGGCCACGACCGGCCAGCCCTTCTCGCGGATGAGCTTGATGAAGTTCGCCCGCCGCTCGAGGCCGCCCTTCTGCGGCCGGCTGCACCCGCACGGCGACAGGTAGCCGTAGGTCTGGCCGGTCAGCACGATGGCGACTTCCGGCTTCGCGTCCTTCGGCCACGTCGCGAACAGCGGGACGCCACCGACCGTCGGCTCGCCGGCGGTGGCGGCCTTCGGCTTGTCCTCGGGCATCGCGCACCCGGCGAGTGTCACGAGAACTGTAGCGAGCGGGAGGGACCAACGGGCGATGGCGGGACTCGTTGCGGTCATGGTCGGTCACCCCTCCTGGAAGGCGGTCAAGTTACCCGAACGGGGCGGCGGGCGTAAAGGTCAGCGGAGGGGCGGCGGGTCAGCGGCCGTGGCCGGAGACGGGGACCTTCACCGTCACCGGGTTCGGCCCCTTCGTGCGGAGGTAGACGATGCCGTCCCACGGCGGCTGCTTGCCTTCCTTCGCCGGGATTTGCACGGTCATCGTCCAGTACGTCCGCCCGGCCACCGCGGACGGCGGGCCGAGGGTCGGCTTCAGGAAGTTCGGGTGCGTCTGCTCCGTCAGCACCTCCAACTCGACGCCCGGCCGCTCGGTCCAGAGTCGGACTTCCTTCTTCTGAACGAAGTCCCCCGCGTAGGAGCCGAAGTCGATCTTCGACTGGTTGCCGTCGAGCCGGATGAACCCGAGTACCGTGCCGTGCAGCCGGACGGTGTACGGCTTCTGGAGGACGACGCCGGGGCCGCCGCTGACGAACAACTCTTTCGAGAACTCGCCCATGTCCATCGGCTTGCCGTTCGCCTCCCGCGCGACGGTGACCGTGTACCGGTAGCCGCACCGGAAGTTGACGGCCGGCGGCGGGGGCGCGCCCTGCTGGGGCGGCGGCGTCTTGGCCCGCGAGTACGCCTCCAGCGCGTCCGCCGTCAGCGGCTGCGGGTCGCCGATCTTGACGTAGGGGTCGTTGTTGTTCGCCCTGAGCACCGCCGGCGGGAGGGCGTCGCGGATGGCGGAGACGCACGCGACCTCGATCGTCTGCGTCGGCGTGCCCTCGGACAGGTCCGGGAGCGTGTACTCGTACTGCGTGAGTTCCATGGCCTCCCGCGCGCCGCAGTTCACGGAGAACTCGAACGGCTTGGGGGTGAGCTTCGTCCCCTTCGCGTCGTAGGCGTCGAACCACGCCCACTTCGGGGCCGGCGGGCCGACGGCCGCCATCTTGAACCCGAGTTCCAACAGCGCCCACGTCTCGCCGCCGTCGGGGGCGGCGGGGAGTTCGAGCCGGTTGCGGGGGTTGTTGAACTCGAACTCGTGCCAGGTCAACTTGTCGCGGAGGTGGACCCAGCCGAGGGCGGCGAACAGGTTGCCGGTCTGCGTCGGGCCGAAGAGCGACCCGGCGGCGGCCTCTTGGAGGTACGCCCGGAACACGTCGGGGGGTAGTACCGTGCCGCGGATCGACGTGCAGGTCGTGCAGCTCGGCGCGAGCGCGGTCAGGGAGACGCCGGCGGGCCGGACGTTCCGGACGAAGAACCCGACGCGGTTGTCCTTCCCTTCCGTCCCGATCTCGAAGTAGCTCTGGAAGACGCGGTTGACCGCGTCCGGGTGGGACGGGTTGTACGTCCGCTCGGTGTTGCCGATCACCAGCACCGGCAGGTCCTCGACGGCCTCGGCCTCCTCCCGCGGCTTCGTCGGGGCGGTGAACTGCGACATGAACGTCAGCCCGAACACCATGACCACGACCAGGACGATCGGCAGGGCGGTCTTCAGCGTCGAATTCATGGTCGGCATCCGGTCGAAACGGGGGTCGGCCCAGGGGTGTTACGCCCCGCCCGTGGGTTCGGTTCGCTGCTCGCCCTTGCGGCGGATCGTGTCCCGCAGCCGCGCGGCCGTCTCGTAGTCCTCCTGGGCGACGGCCTGCGCGAGTTGCTCCTCCAGCGTCTGTCGGACGCCGTGCCGCTGGCGGATTTCCTCCTCCAGTTGCGTCAGTTGCGCCAGCATCGGGTCGGCGTCCGCGTCCGCCTCCTCGCCGCTCGCGGCGAGGAAGTCGCGGATCTTCTCGGCCCCGCGGCGCAGCGCGTTGACCGCCCCTTCCGGGTCCTCGTCCTCGGCCAACCCCGCGGCCTCCGCCTGCGCCCGGTGGAACAGGACGAACCCGCGGTACTGCTCGTGCGCCTCCGTGTAGGCGTCCGACGGCGAGTGGTCGCGGACGAAGTCCATGAACGCCAGCGTGTGGTCCGCGTCCGTCACCGCCCGGCCGTACTCGCCGAGCGCCAGCCAGCAAATCCGCCGCTGATAGAACTGCATGAACTCGCGGTCCGCCTCTTGCGCCTGCGTCTCGTTGATGGTGAACTTCTTCCCGGCCAGCTCCGCGGCGAGCGCCTTCGACTTCAGGTACTCGTAGTACGTGCCGAAGCTGTGCGGCCGGGTCCCGTCCGGCCGGTCGGTCATTTCCATCTGGAGGATGCCGAGGTCGAGCCGCATCTGCAACACCTCCCGGCCGTCGCGGGCGTTGATGACCCGCGCCTGCAGCACGTTCGGCTTGTGCTCCCAACCCTTCATGGCGCTGTCGATGTCTTGCCGCATGTTATTGATCGCCCTTCTTGTCCGGGCCTTTCTTTTTGAGTGGCTTCCCCTCGCCGTCGATCGGCCCGCAGGCCACGACGACGACCTTGTCCGGGTGGAGGTGCTTCTTCGCCACCGCCTGCACGTCCTCCGGGGTGACCGCGGTGACGGTCGCCCGGTACTTCTCTAGCACGTCAAATCCGAGGCCGTACCGCTCGACGGCGAGCAGCTCCCCGGCCACCTGGTCGTTCGTCGTCAGCCGAAACGCGAGGCTGCCCAGCAAGTATTTCTTAGCATCCTCCACCTCGTCCTTGCCGGGTAGTTCGTCCCGAATCCGGTTGAATTCCTTAAGGAACCCCTCGCGGACCCAGGTGAACTTGTCCGGGAACGTCCCGATGTACCCCGTGAACGCCCCGACCTGATCGCCGGCGGAGTCGGTAATCATCGCCCGGACGGTGTACGCCAGCCCCTGGCGGTCGCGGAGGTTGGCGGACAGGCGGTCGGTGAACCCCGGCCCCGTGCCGAGGACGTTGTCCATGACGAGCAGCTTGTAGTAGTCCGGGTCGTTCCGCTTGATGCCCAGGTGGCCGATGAACACGTGCGTCTGGGCCGCCGTCGGGTCGCTGATGATCTTCTCCTCGGCCTTCTCCCGGGTCGGCGGGGCGGGCAGCGTCGGCTTCGCCGCGTCCCCTTTCTTCCAGTCGGCGGTCAGCTTCTTGACCTTCTCGATCATCTCGTTCGTGTCGAAGTCGCCGACGATCACGACCGTCGTGCGGTTCGGCAGGAATACGCTCTTGTGGAACGCCTTGCAGTCATCCGGCGTCAGTTTCGCGACGATCTCCTTCTTGCCGCTGGCCGGCCGGCCGAACGGGTGTTGGCCGTAGACGGCGGCGCTGAACGCGAGCCGCGCCTTCGTGTTCGGCTGCGTCTCCGAGTCGGCGATGGCCGCGACGAGCTGCTCCCGCTTCGCCTCGAACTCCTCCTGCGGGAACGTCGGCTGGGTCAGACACTCGAACAGCAGGCCGAGGCCCAGGTCGGTGTCGGTCGTGAGAACCTTCAGCGACCCGCCGCTTGACCCCATCGAGAGGGAGCCGCCAGTGTCCTCCATCAGCGTTGCGATTTCCGTGCCCTTGTGCTTTGTCGTTCCCTCTTCGAGCATGTCGCCGACGAGGGCCGCGGCGCCGGACTTCTCGGCCGGTTCGAGGAGCCGCACGTCCGCGACGGAGGCGCGGGCGACGACGATGGGCAGTCGGCGGTTTTCGAGCAGCAGCAACTTGATGCCGTTGTCGAGTTCGACCCGCTTGGCACTTGCCAGCGAGAACCCGCCGGCCCCGGTGGTTTCGGCGCGTTGAAGCGTGCGGGCGGCGACGGACCGTGACTTCGTCGGCCGGGCCGACCCCTTCTTCTCGCCCTCCGGCGGGACGGACCAGACGATGACGGCCGACTCTTCCTTCAGCAGCTTCGCCGCAACTCGCTGGATGTCGGCGGGCGTAACAGCCAGCGCCTTGTCGAGGTACGTCGTGAGGTAGTTCAGGTCCGAGTGCGTCACCGCCCGCGCGATCTGGTTCGCCAGCCCGTGGACGCTCTCTTTGCCGAACACGTTGGACGCGAGCAGCGACCGCCGGGCGCGGGCCAGTTCCGCCGCGGTCACCGGCTCCGTCGCGAGTTTCTTCAGCTCGGCGAAGACGAGTTGCTCGATCTTCTTGCGGTCCTTGCCCTGGAGGGCTTCCACGTCCACGCCGAACCAGCCGGGGTAGCGGCCGGCGTTGTTGCTCGTGTCCACCTCGCCGGCGACGCGCTCGCCTTCCACCAGCTTGCGGTACAGCCGCGAGGTCTTGCCGGACGACAGCACGAGGCTGGCCATGTCCAGGACGTAATCCTCCTCGCTGCCGACGGCGACGGTGTTGAACCCCATCATCATCCGCGGCACGTCGAACTTCGACTCGAACTCCTTGCGGACCGTCTCCTTCCGCGGCGGGAACTGCGGGGCCTCCTTCCGCGGCGGCAACTCCCCCTTCGGGGTCGCGCCGAATTTGTCCTTGATCGTCTTGAGCGCGTCGTCGGCGTCGAACCCGCCGACGACGATGATTGCGGCGTTGTTCGGGTGGTACCACTTGTCGTAGTACCGGGTGATGATTTCCGCCGTCGCGTTGCGGACGTGCGCCTCCTCGCCGATGACCGGGTGCGAATACGGGTTCATCTTCGGGAAGAGCAGGGGGAGGATCGCCTTGTACTCGAGGTCCCACGGCCGGTCCTCGCCGCCCTTCAGTTCCGAAATGACGGCCCCCTTTTCCTGCTCGAACTCGTGGCGGGTGTCGATCCGGGTGTTCCGCATCCGGTCGGCCTCGATGTCCAGCGCGATCTTCCACCGGTCGGCCGCGAAGTCGAAGTGGTAGACGGTCATGTCCTCGCTGGTGTAGGCGTTGTTCGCCCCGCCGTTCCGCTGCGTCGCCCGGTCCACGTCGCCGGGGTTCAGCTTGTCCGTGCCCTTGAAGAGCAGGTGTTCGAGGTAGTGCGACAGCCCGGTCTGGTCCTTGTCCTCGTCGCCCGCGCCGACCTTGTACGCGACCATCGTGGTCACGACCGGCGACGTGGGGATCGGCAGCAGGTAGACCCGCAGGCCGTTCGGTAGCGTCTCGGTGCGGATGTTCTTGAAGATCGCGCTGGCCGTGGCCGCGAGCTTCGCGTCCGGGCCGTCGGCGGCACGGGTCAGCGGGGCGGCGACTACGAACGCGAGAGCCAGGTAACGGAACGCCATATTCGAGTCCTTCCACGAGGAGCGTGCGAATACTCTTAGTTTAGTTGTCCGTTAGTGGCCGAACACGGGAATATCGGCGAACGGCGGGGTCCGCGGGTTCTTCCAACCCTTCGAGGTGTCGCGATGGCAGACTCCCTGGTCACGTTGGCCACGTACTGGACCGTGATGCCGGCCGAGACGGCGAAGTGGGCGCTCGGCGAGCAAGGGATTGCCGCGTACATCGCGGACGACAACATCGTCCTGGCCGACTGGTTCCTCGGCAACGCGGTCGGCGGCGTGAAGCTGATGGTCGCGGAGGCCGACGCGGTTCGGGCACTCGCGTTCCTCGAACAGAACCCGCGGCTGCTTGGCGTGGTCCAGGAACCCGCGAAGGACGATTCGCTGACCTGTCTGAGTTGCGGGAAGCCGATGGCCGATGAGGACACCGAATGTGCCGGGTGCGGGTGGTCGTTCGCGGCGGACGGGGAAGCGGGGGCATAGAAGTCGCTCATTTCAATTGCTGGATCGCGGCGGCCGCCTGCTCGCACTGTTCGCGGCTCACGTCCAGGTGCGTACACATGCGGACCGTCTGCCCGTCGAGCGCCGACACGCGGACGCCTTGCTCGCGGAGCTTTGCAACGACCGCCTGGGCCGACCCGTGCCGGGAATCGACCTCGAACCAGACGAGGTTCGTCTCCACCTTCGGCGGCTTTAGAGTGAACCCGGCGACGCTGGCGACCGCCTCGCCGAGCAGCTTCGCGTTCGCGTGGTCGTTGGCGAGGCGGTCGAGCTGCCGGTCCATCCCGTACCGGCACGCGGCCGCGAGGTAGCCGACCTGCCGCATCGCGCCGCCGAACAGCTTCCGCAGCCGCCGGGCCTTCTCCATGTGCGGCTTGCTGCCGACGAGGGCCGAGCCGACCGGCGCGCCGAGGCCCTTGCTGAACGCGACCATGATCGTGTCGAAGTGGCGTCCCCACTCGCGACCCGGCACGCCGGACGCGACGATCGCGTTCCAGATGCGCGCCCCGTCGAGGTGCATGGCGAGGCCGTGCGACCTCGCCCAGGTAGAAATCGCCGCGACCGTTTCGAGTGAATAGACCGTACCACCGCCGCGGTTATGCGTGTTCTCCAGCGACACCTGCCGCGTACGGACGCTGTGCATGTCTCCGGGCCGGACCTTGCCGTCGAGGTGTTCGGGTCTGAGCAAGCCCCACTCGCCGTCGATGGGCCGGATGGTCACGCCGGCGTGGACGGCCGCGCCGCCGGCTTCCCACAGGACGATGTGGCTCGTCGATTCGGTAAGGATTTCGTCGCCCGGCTCGCAGTGGACGCGGACGGCGACCTGGTTCGCCATCGTGCCGGTCGGGAAGAAGACGGCCGCCGCGTGGCCGAAGTACGCGGCGACGTGTTCCTCAAGTTGGTTGACCGTGGGGTCTTCGCCGTACACGTCGTCGCCGACGGGGGCGGCGTTCATGGCCGCCAACATGCCGGGCGTCGGCTTCGTGACGGTGTCGCTTCGCAGGTCGATCATGCCGTCATGATAGGCACGTCACTTCTTCTCGACCTTCGCCGGCTCGTCCTGCTTGTCCTCGACGAACCACCGGCCGTTGACCTTCGTGAAGTAGACCGCCTTCCCCTTCACGTCGCGGAGGGTGACGGCGGCGTTGTCGCCGGTGACGTTGAACGTGCCGTCTCGGAGGTACCGTTTCATTTCCTTGACGATGCTCGAATCGGCGACGAACTTCTTGCGAACGTCCTCGATGGCGGCGCGGAACCCGCGGACCTTTGCCTCGGCCTTCACGAACTCCGCGAACGCGGCCGGCTCGTAGGGGAGCTTCTCTTCGGCCTTAACGCCGACCGGGTTGGCCCGCTGCCGCTCGCGGAGCTGCCGCAGGTCGTCCTCGACCTGGTTCTCCAACAGCCGGGCGTTCTCGGCCGCCTTCGCTTCCGTGACTTTCTCTTCGATCAGGTGCGCGACCAGCACGTCGAACCGGGCGTCCTCGATCGCCTTGATCGTGGACGCGAGCGTTTCCTGCGGCGTCTGCTGGGTGAACGTCCGCGTATTGATGTTGATCCCGTACCGCGGCGGAACCTTTAGCTCGATCAACTGGCTCGACCCGACGGCGGGGACGGTCAGCAAAATCGTTACGGCCCACAGGGTTCGCATGGTCGGCTCCGGCGGAAGGCGTGTCCCTTCAATCTACACCATCGTCGCGTCGCGCACGACGGGCGCGGCCGCCGGGCGACTTCTTTTCCCCGGCGGGCGGACGTGCCTCGCGGCCGGTCGGTATAATCCGCAACATGGCAGGCAACACCTTCGGCAAACTCTTCCGCGTCACGACCGCCGGCGTCTCGCACGGCCTCGGCTACCTCTGCATCATCGACGGCTGCCCGGCCGGGCTGGACCTCTCCGTCGAGGACTTGCTCCCGGACCTGGCCCGCCGCAAGCCGGGCCAGTCGAAGTTAACGACGCAGCGGGACGAGGCCGACCTGCCGGAAATCTGGTCCGGCGTGTTCGAGGGGAAGACGGACGGCACGCCCATCGGCATCTCGTTCCGCAACGGCGACCAGCGGAGCGGGGACTACGGCGACATCAAGGACAAGTACCGGCCCGGCCACGCGGACTACACGTTCGACGCGAAGTACGGGTTCCGCGACTACCGCGGCGGCGGCCGGAGTTCCGCCCGCGAGACGATCTGCCGCGTCGCGGCCGGGGCCGTGGCGAAGAAACTGCTCGCCCTCGAAGGCATTCGCGTGCTGGGGTACGTGAGTCAGGTCGGCGACGTGGTCGCGAACGTGGCGGACCCGACGGCCGTGACGCTGGAGCAGGTGGAAGCGTCGCCGACGCGATGCCCGATTCCTGCTGTTGCTGCCGAGATGGAGGCACTGATCGACGCGGTGCGGAAGGACCGTGACAGCATCGGCGGGGCGTGCGAACTGGTCGCTGTCGGTGTGCCGCCGGGATTGGGCGAACCCGTCTTCGATAAACTCAAGGCGGACTTGGGGAAGGCATTGTTGTCGCTGCCCGCCGTGTTAGGGTTCGAGTACGGGGCCGGGTTCGCCGTCGCGAAGATGCGCGGCAGCGAGAACAACGACCTGTTCTCCCCGAACCCGATTCACACGGACACGAATCGCCACGGCGGGATGCTCGGCGGCATCTCGTCCGGGATGCCGATCGTCTGCCGCGTCGCGATCAAGCCGACCAGCAGTATCCCGCGGAGTCAAAAGACGGTCACGCGGGCGGGCGAACCCACAGAGATTCTGGTGCGCGGCCGCCACGACCCGTGCCTGCTGCCGCGGTTCGTGCCGATGGGCGAGGCGATGATGGCCCTCGTTCTCGTCGATCACTTGATGCGGTCGCGGGTCGGGCGGCTCACCCCTTGAGCGGCGGGACCGCGAACGCCGGGTCGAGCCGCAGCGAGTCGAACATCCGCTTCACGTTCGGGTGCGTCGCGTTGAACCCGCGGCCGCCGGCCAGAATAATGATCATCCGCCCGTTCACGAGGTAGCACCGGGACACCATCTGCCCGCCGCCGGCGCGAACGTCCACGACCAGCTCCTTGCCGGGGTACTCACCGTAGGTGATCGACTTGCGGCGGACCTCCTTCCCGCCCATCGCCTCCAGGTTGCGGGCCGACCCGTCGCAGGCGTCGTTGAGGAGTTCCTCGACCGGCAGCCGGGCGCGTTCCGGCGGCAGCTTGCCGTCCGACACGCCGATCCCGAACACCGCGTCCTTCGCGAACATGACCGAGTACATTTTCATCGAGAACCCCGGCCCGACGGACATCTGCTGCTCGTCGGGGTGGCCGGGCAGGTCGATCTTGAGGGTGTTCGGGATTTCGTACTCCCGCCACTGGCTGTCCGCGATGACGTTCCGCGGCTTGCCCAGTTGCGAGACGGCGTAGTACATCAGCCCGCACACCGCCAACCCGACGGCGATCTTTAGGAAGAGCAAGACCTTCGTTTCGCCATGCAGCAGCCGTTCCGAGAAGTTCTTCTTGGCCGCAGCCCCCTTCTTTTTCTTCCGCCGCGGCCGCTCCTCCTCGTCCTCCTCAGCGTCCCGGCGTCGTCGGCCCCGCGGTTCGTCGTCGTCCTCGTCATCGTCGTCCCGCCGTCGGCCGCGCCGGGGCCGCTCGTCTTCGTCGGCCTCATACCGCCGCCCCCGGCGCGGCCGGTCGTCGTCATCATCGAGGCTCCGCTTTCGCGGCGGCGGCTCGGCGTCGCGGGACGACGGGCGTTGCCTCGGCAGCCGGGCGGCGAACTCCTTCTCGCACGTCGGACACTGCACGTCGCCGCCCATCAGATCGGGCGGCACGGACAGTTCGGCCCGGCAATGCGGACAAGGAATGATCTGGTCTTCCATCGCCCCGACGCCTCCAGAAAGAGCCGGTCAGCCGCCCGACAGCACATTCTGAATCGTTTGCCGGACCTCCGCCATCGGAATCCGCCGCTGCTGCATCGAGTCCCGGTCGCGGATCGTCACGGTGTCGTTCGTCATCGTATCGCCGTCGATGGTGACGCAGAACGGCGTCCCGATCTCGTCCTGCCGCCGGTAGCGGCGGCCTACGGCCCCCTTGTCGTCGAAGACGACGTTGAAGTGCGCCTTCAGCTCGCGGTACAGCTTTAGCGCCTTCTCCGGCATCCCGTCCTTGTTCACGAGCGGGAAAACAGCGCACTTGACCGGCGCGAGCCGCGGGTGGAATCGCATGACGATTCGCTCCTCAAGGTTCCCCTTCGCGTCCGGGACCTTGTCCTCGGAGTACGCC
Source organism: Limnoglobus sp. (assembly GCF_059499385.1). Taxonomy (NCBI): domain Bacteria; kingdom Pseudomonadati; phylum Planctomycetota; class Planctomycetia; order Gemmatales; family Gemmataceae; genus Limnoglobus; species Limnoglobus sp. The sequence goes on from NZ_JCABYM010000157.1 coordinate 35,168, forward strand.
TCCGTCAGCACGGCGAGCGTGAACCGGTCGGCCCCCGCGCTCGGCTCGATGACGTGCGGCACGAACTTGTACTTCGCGACCTGCTCGGCCGTCGGGTTCGACTTCAGCCACTCTTTGAACGACCGCGTCGCCATCGCCTGCGAGTCATTATTCCACAGCTCCTCGTCGAAGTACGCGAGGTCGTCGGCCTTCCCGCTATGCTTGGCGTGCTGCGTGAGGTCGTAGTCCGCGCGGTGGGCCACGCCTTCGAGTTCCTGGGGTTCATCGCTGAACGGGAACATGTATTCGATGTCGGTCGTACCGACCGAGTAGAACGCTCGTTCGTCGGCGGACTGTTCGCGAGGGATAAGGTTGTCACTCTTAATCCCGAGCGTGCTGTACCATTTTTTCCGGACATCACGCCAATACTCGTACCACTTGAAGCCGTCTTTTGGATGGCAAAAGAACTCGATTTCCATCTGCTCGAACTCGCGCGAGCGGAAGGTGTAGTTCCGCGGCGTCACCTCGTTGCGGAACGCCTTCCCGATCTGCGCGATCCCGAACGGCAACTTGAGCCGGGTGCTGTTCAGCACGTTGCGGTAGTTGGCGAAGATACCCTGTGCCGTTTCCGGTCGGAGGTACACTTTGGATTCGGCCGTCTTTTCTAGGCCCGCGTGGGACTCGAACATCAGCGAGACTTGTTTGGCTTCGCCGAGCGGTGCGCCGCACGCGGGGCAGGGGTCTTGTAACCCTGTCTGGGCGAATTGTTCGGTGGCAAGGTATCGCGTCAACTCTTGTAAACTCGGCGGGTTGCCCGGCTGGGAGTTCACCCGTTCCGCGAGCCAGGTGAGCGTCACCTGTGGGTTGCGGACGAGGGCAAGGTTCGGGGCCAGCTTCTTCCCCTTCGCGTCGGCCCACTTCATCAACCGCGGTGTGTCGATCGCGCCGGTGATCGGCGTGAAAACCTGTATCAAAGAGTTCATCCACTCGCATTCGGCGAGAATCGCCCAGAGGTGATCGGCGCGGGTGAACTTCCCACAGCTAGAACACTTCCGCGTCGGGTCGGCGAACGCCGCGACGTGCCCGCTCGCGACCCACACCTGCGGGTTCATGATGATCGAGCAGTCCAGCCCGACCATGCGGATCTCCTGGCCGTCCGGCCCCGGCGGCGGGTTGCGGACCATGTCCTGCCACCACGCGTCCTTGATGTTCTTCTTCAGCTCGACGCCGAGCGGGCCGTAGTCCCAGAACCCGTTGATGCCGCCGTAGATCTCGCTGGACTGGAAGATGAACCCGGTGTCCTTGCAGAACTTGGCGAACTTGGCCATGTCGATTTTCGTCGGCATCGCGGTGCGTCTCCGAGGGCGACGCCCGTGGCAGGGGCGGCGCGAGGTGTCACGAACAGAGGGCGGAACCGCCCCCGTGGGTTCGGGGATTGTACGGAAACGGGAATCGTGTTCCGCACCGTCCGGCCGCGTGATAAACTCACACCGTACTCGACGAGGACGACCGATGCCGGGTCTGTTTGAAGAACTGCAGATTTCACGCTTCACGGCCGACGAGCGGCTTCAACTCGTCGGCGACATCTGGGACAGCATGGCCGCGGAGGTCGAAGTGGCTCCTCTCCCGCCGGCGCTTTGCGAAGAACTCGACCGCCGGCTAGCCGCCCACCGCGCCGACCCGGGCACCGCGATCCCCTGGGAGCAGGTTCAACGCGATGCCCTCGCACGGTTGCGAAAGAAATGAGCCTTCCGGTTCAGTTTCGCCCGGAAGCGCAGGCGGAGTACGACTCCGCGATCGACTGGTACGAGCAACAGCGAGCCGGCCTCGGGGCTGACTTCATGCGTAAAGTCGGCGACGTGGTCGCCCGCATCTCGACGAATCCGCTGCTACACGCGAAGGTCCACCAAGACGTGCGGAAGGCCGTTGTCCGACGGTTCCCCTAAGTGGTCCTCTACCAAGTCGATCCGACGGAAATCGTCATCGTCTCGTTGTTCCACACCTCGCGCGACCCGAACGAATGGAAGTCGCGGGTCTGATTCACGCCCCCACGCTCTTGAGCTTGTTCTTCGCCGACTTGCCGACCTCGCCCTTCGGGGCACGCTTCACCACGAGCTTCAGCAGGTCGATGCCGAACTGCCGCGGGCGGCCGATCTGCTCCGCGAAGTGGAACCCCACGTAGAACAGGTCCTCCGGGTCCAGGAACTTCGCCTTCTCCAACTCCTTCATCAGCTCCTCGGCGTCCTGCTGGAACAGCGTGTCGAAGTTCCGCAGGGCGTGGTCCGACTCGCGGGAGTGCGGGTCGAGGTCCTTCGCCGACACCTTCACGCCGGTCGTCGCGATCTCCAGCCGGACGGCGAACCCGACCGACGGGTCGCGGGCCACGGCTCGTAGGTACGTCATCGCCTCGGCGTACTTCTTCTTCTTGCGGAGGGTGACCGCCCGCTCGACGAGCTTCTCCTGCAGTTCTGCCGGGTCGATCTCGCGGAGGACGAAGAGGAACGGGTCGGTCCGGTGGTCGCTCTTTTCGAGGTATCCGCACGCCGTCTCGAAGATTTCGCCCCGCGCCGCCGGGGCGAGTTCCTTCGCGAACCCGGCGATCGTGCGGGCGAGCTGCCACGTGTCGTCGTGGCCCTGGCATTCGACGAGCGCTTTCACGAGCGCCTTCCGGCCGCTCTTGAGCTTCTGGAGCTTGCCGCGGGCTGCGTCGCGGACGCCGCGGTCGGAGTGGTGGAACTGGGCGAGCAGCCCCTCGGCGACCTCGGCCGTGTCGCGGTCGCCGATTTTGTCCATCGCCAGCCGTCGGGCCGCGATGTCCGGGGCGTGCAGCAGGATCACCCAGTCGTCGAGCGTCTTGTCCGTCACCGGCAGCTTGTTCAGGATCGCCAGGGCCGGGGCCGCGATGCGGAAGTCCGGCTCGCCGGCGCAGTGGAACAGCCGCTTCAATTGCTCCTTGTTCGGCGACGGCGTCCACCCGCCGACGGCTTGCAGGGCCATCGTCCGCACCTCCGGCGGGTGCGGCAGGAGGATGCGGTCCCACATCACGTCCGCGGCCGACGGCTCGTTCAGCGCGACCAAGAGCCGCACGACCGGGACTTCGGAAGTCGTCGGGATCGGCTTCTTCTTGCTCTTCGCGAGGGCGGTCAGTTCCTCGGCCAGTTCTTTCTTGCGGGCCGGGGCGAGCGTCGGAATCTTGCCGATGATCGCCGCCGACGCGGAGGCCGCGACCTGCGGGTCGTGGTCCAGCAGCACGGCGATGCCGGCCGCGTCGCCGCCGTGGGAGACGTGCGACGTGAGGGCCGCGGCGATGTACTTCCGCACGCCGGGGACGACCTTGTGCATCAGGTCCTGCAGCCCCTTCACGCCCTTCGCGCCGAGGCCGACGGCCGCTTCCGCGGCGAGCGATGCCTCCGGCCCGCCGTGGCCGATGCGGTCGAGAAGCGTCGGCAGCGCCTTGTCGATCTTCAACTGGCCGGCCGACTTGATCGCGTTCGCCCGCACGTCCGCGGAAGCATCGGAGAGCAACCCTAGCACCGCGGCAGACACGTCCCCCTCGCGGACGCCGAGTTCGCCGACCACGAGCGCGGCCGCGGCCCGAACGTCCGGCGGCACGTCCTCGGAGAGGAGGCGGAGCAATTTCTTCGCGGGGATGTCCATCGGTGTCGTCGCGCGGGTAAGGGTCGGTTGCGGTCGATCATATGGAACGAACCCTTAACATTCGGCCTTTTCCGCCGGGGATTCGTCTTTCTCGCCGATCCCGCGGCCGACCCCCAAGCCCCGGATCAACAGCGGGAGCGTCAGCCCCTGGCCGACGAGCGTGGCGAAGATGACCCAGAACGTGATGAACTGGATCAGGTCGCGGCCGGGGAACGGCGAGCCGTCGGTCGTGACCCGCGGCAGGGCCATCGCGGCCGCGAGGGACACGACGCCCCGCATCCCCGTCCACGCTACTACCGAGACGTTCTGCCACGACGGGTACTCGGCGGGCTTGCCGAAGAACGTGCGGTCGATCCACCGCGGCACGTACGCGCCGGGGAAGACCCACACGATCCGGGCGAGGATCGTCGCGGCGGAAACGGCGGCGGCGAACCCGAACAACTGTTGCGGGCTGTACTGGTCGCCTAGTTCGTCGAGAATCACCGGCAGTTGCAGGCCGATGAGGATGAAGATGAGGCTGTTCAAGACGAACTCGAGCATCTCCCAGACGGCCTTCGCCTCGACGTAGAGGTCGTGCTGGAAGATTTTTTCGCACCGCTGGCCGACCCACAGCCCGGCCGTGACGACCGCGAGCACGCCGGAGACGTGAAGCCGTTCCGCGATGAAGAAGAGCGAGAACGGCGTCAACAGCGTGATGACGATGGTCAGCTTCGCGTCCGCGAGCCGCCGGCGGTTGAGCCAGCGGTGCAGGGCCACGATGAGAATCGCGCCGAGCATGCCGACCGCGATGCCGCCGACGCTGACGACGGCGAACGTCGTCCCGGCCTCGACCCAGGAGAACGCCCCGCCGACCACGGCCGCCACGCCCATCCGGTACGCCACCAGTGCGGAAGCGTCGTTCACCAGGCTCTCGCCTTCCAGGATCGTCGTCACCACCTTCGAGATTTTCACCTGCTGCGTGATCGCGAGCGCGGCCACGGCGTCCGGGGGCGACACGATCGCGCCGAGGACGAACCCGACGCTGTACGGCAGGCCAATCAACTCGTGTGCCACCACGGCGACGACCGCGGACGTGAACAGCACCAGCCCTACGGCCAGGAGCGAGATGGCCCGGAGGTGCGTGCGGAACGCCCGCCAGTGGGTGTGGAACGCGGCCGCGTAGAGCAGGGGCGGCAGGAAGAACGTTAGTGCAATGTTCGGGTCGAGCGGCGGGATCGGCGGCAGCCACGGCTGGAAGCTGAGCAAGAGGCCGACGACAACGAGCAGGATCGGGTACGGAACCCGCAACCACCGCGCGAGGATGCCGAGGGCCACGCAGAGGGCGAGCAAGAGTAAGACGACTTCGACCAGGTGCATAAGGGTCCGTCCTCCGGGGGCGTTGACGAGATACGAACTCGGCGATTGACACGCCACGGACGCCGGCCTACCTTCACCCGAAACTTCCCCCGGATGCCGCCATGTCGCGATTCCTTCCCGCCGTAGTCGTTCTCTTCTTCGCGAACCCGCTCCCGGCCGCCGACACGGTCGTCCTCGCCCACGGCGCGGACGAGAAACTGGTCACGCCGTTCGGCGTCGAGTTCGGCCAGGACGGCACACTCTACTTCGTCGAGATGGCGAAGGGCGAGCGGCTGCGGAAGGTCGTCAACGGCACGGTCGTCACGGTCTCCGGGACGGGCGCGAAGGGGGACACCGGCGACGGGAAGAAGGGGCTGACGGCGACGTTCAACGGGATGCACAGCCTCGCCATCGACGGCGACGGGCTGATCTACTTGGCCGACACGTGGAACAATCGGATTCGCACGTTCGACCCGAAAAAGGGGGAGGTGAGCAAGTTCGCGGGGACCGGGGAGAAGGGGTTCGCCGGCGACGGCGGGCCGGCCGACGACGCGAAGTTCGGCGGCGTGTTCTGCGTTTCCTTCGACAAGCCGAAGGCGAACCTGTACGTGACGGACCTCGACAACCGGCGGGTCCGCAAGATCGAGTTGAAAAAGCGGATCGTCACGACCGTGGCCGGGAACGGGTCGAAGGGCGTGCCGAAGGACGGCAAGAAGGCGACCGAGCAGCCGCTCGTGGACCCGCGGGCCGCGGCCGTGGACGGAAAGGGGCGGCTGTACGTACTCGAACGCGGCGGGCACGCCCTGCGGGTGGTGGAGGAGGACGGAACGATCCGCACCGTGGCCGGGACCGGCAAGGCCGGGGCGGACGGCATCGGCGGGCCGGCGCTGAAGGCGGCGATGAACGGGCCGAAGCACCTCTGCGTGGACGCGGACGACTCCGTGCTGATCGCGGACACGGAGAACCATCGGGTCGTGCGATACGTGCCGAAGACGGAAAAGCTGGAACTGGTCGCGGGGACGGGGAAGAAGGGGTCGGGCGGTGTCGGCGGCGACCCGTTGAAGGTGGAACTGAGTCAGCCGCACGGCGTCACCGTACAGCCGAAGACCGGCGTGCTGTTCATCACCGACAGCTACAACAACCGAATTCTGAAAATATTGAAGTGACCTGACTTCCGAAGTCCGGCTTCGACTTCGGAAGTCGATCCCGCGCGGCGGCGTTTGCGGCAACGGTAGACTCCCTCGATCCGCTCGACTTCCGAAGTCGAAGCCGGACTTCGGAAGTCAAGGTTTCATCCGTTCGGGATCACCGCGTCGGCTTCAATCTCCACGAGCATGTCCAGGTCGATCAGCTTGCTCACCTCGACCATCGCCGTCGCCGGGCGGACCGCACCGAACACCTCGCCGTGGGCCTTGCCCACGGCCTCCCAGTCGGCCATCCGCGTCAGGTAGATGCGCGTCCGAACCACGTCTTCCGGCTTCGCCCCGGCCTTCTCGAGCGCCGAAACCACGGTCTTCAGCGTCTGCACGGCCTGGGCGTAGGGGTCGCCCTTGCCGACGAGGCCGTCGGCCGTCGAGGCCGTGCAGCCGGAGACGTACACGAACGCCCCGACGCGGACGGCCCGCGAGTAGCCGACGATCGGTTCCCACTTGCCGCCGCTGCTGATGTTTTGCCGGTGCATGGTCGCTCCTGGTGCTGGGGTTAGATGAGCTTCTGGATTTCGGCGAAGTCCGTCAAGATGCGGTCGGGCTTCGCGGCTTCGAGTACGGCGACCGGCGACGCCCCGCCGGGGACGATCCACCCCGGCACGCCTGCCGCCCGTGCGACTTCCACGTCGATCACCATGTCGCCGACATAGATGGTGTCGGCGGCCGTCGCGCCGAGCCGCCGCATGGCCTCGTGCAGCATCGCCGGGTCCGGCTTCGGCACGCCCACGTCTTCCGGGCCGAGCACCTCGTCGAACAGCGCGGCGACCTGCTTCTCGCGGACGAGCATCTTCGTGAACTGGACGTGCTTGTTGCTGCACACCGCCGTCTTTACGCCGCGTTCGCGGAGGAACCGCAGCGTCTCGACGACGCCGGGAAAGAGGGTCGTGCCTGCGGCCATGACGCCGGGGTGGTGATCCCGGTACGCGGCGACCGCCTCGGCCGGGTCGGCCGTCGGGACGAGTTGCTCCATCAGGTTCGCGAGGCCGTAGCCGACGTACCCGCGGATCGCGTCCTCGGTCATCGGCGGCAGGCCGTACTTGTGGCGGACGTGGTTTGTACTGAGCGTGATCGCCGCGAAGCTGTCGGCGAGCGTGCCGTCGAAGTCGAAAAGTATGGCGCGGATCGGCATTACGTCCTCCCGTAATGCCGATCATCTTACGACGCGGAATCTCAATACAACCCGATGTCCAGCGCCGACGAAATGAACCGGGCCACCCACCACGCCCCGGTCCGCCACCGGCAGTGAATCTTCGCCTGGACGAGCGCGCCCGGTCGGACCGTGCCGTCGGGGTCGGTCAACTCCGCCTCGACGAGGTACGTCTGCGCGAGCGGGACCGTCTCCTGCCCGCCCTCGCCGGCCTGCTTCACGGCCAGCGGGCCGCCGCCGCGTTGCGTCAGCGCAACCGGGACCTGCTTCGCGTCCGAGTCCGGCAGCCGGAGGAGGCGGCCCTTAAAGATGCGATCTGTCCGGCCGATGACGTAGAACGAGACTTCCAGACCCTTCTTTGCTTCGTCGTCCTTTAGTAGCCCCTGGTCTTCCTTCAGCAGCCGGTAGTCGTTCGCGGACACCGGGATTTTCACGATCAGCTTCGTCGGGTCGCCGACCGTGCAAACCGGCTTCTGGTCCTGGAAGTTGCGGTCGTACTGCTTGCCGAGGTCCGTGCCGCTCGGCAGGCCCATGACGACGCCGTTCCGCGGGGCGCGGACCTGGTATAGGTCGTCGGCCCGCCGCTTAAGTTCGTCGAGCTTCTGCGTCGCGGCCACCGCCCGCTGGCGGTACTCGACCTCCTGCGCCAGGAGTTGCGTTACCGACGCCGGCGGCAGGTTCTTCTCGCTCTCCCGCTGGCGGCGGAGGTTGTCGGCGATCTGCAAGCCCTCCCGCATCTCGGCCTCCACCCGCGTCATCTCCTCCGTCAGCGGCTGGCTGATAAACCGGGCCAGCACCTGGCCCTCGACGACGGCCTGGCCCTCGACGACTTCCTTCTTGTGCAGGCGCGCCGGCTCGGTGAGGCCGACGGACACCCCGTGGTCCGGGTGGACGGACACGAGGCCGGTGTCGCGGACGCGGCTGATCGGCAGCGGCAGCAGGAAGAACCCCGCCACCAGCGCCACGAACAGCGTCAGTGTGATGTAGACCCGCTTCGCTTTCATGTCTGGCAACCGCCCCCGTTGACGAACGTTCTTCACCATCCGGTAGGCCGGCCAGACGAACATGCTGACCAGCGACATGATGGCGATCATGTGCGACAAGACTTTGAGCTTCGGCCCCAAGAAGTCGGACAGCATCCAGATGATGCTGAACGTCACGACCCACCGGTACACCCAGCTCAGGACCGCGTAACTAATGAACAACACCTTCCGGGACGGGGCCATGTACGGCTCCGGCGGGACCTCGATGCCGAGGCCCTTGTCCAGGAACGTGTTCGTGATGTACCGGTTCGACCGGTCCCGCAGGTTCGGGATTTCCAGCCAGTCGGCCATGATGTAGTAGCCGTCGAACCGCATCAGCGGGTTCGCGTTGAAGAAGAACGTGCTGACCGAGCAGAGCGTCATCAGGCACAGCGCGATGTTGTTCACGACCGGCATGTGCGGCGTGTACCACCAGACGAACGTGCTGATCGCCGCGATGATGAGTTCGACGTATATCCCGGCGAAGCTGATGATGATCCGCTTCCACTTGTCGCTGATCGTCCAGGCGTCCGTCACGTTGCAATAGAGCGCCGGGGACAGGCACATGAGCAATATTCCCATCTCGTGGCACTCGCCGCCGAACGCCTTGCAACTCAGCCCGTGGCCGAACTCGTGGATGACCTTCACCACGCCGAGGGACAGCCACAGGTAGAGGACCGAGTTGAACGAGAAGAACTCGTGGTACGCGGGCAGCTTGTCGTAGAACGTCTGGAAGTGCAGCGCGACGTGGAACACGGCGGCGAGCATGAGGCCGCACGACGCCACGAAGAACGGCACGGTGAACATCCACCAGAGCCAGCCGTACATCCACGTCAGGATGCGGTCCGGGTCGAAGACCGGAATCTTCCAGTAGAGGATGCTCGACAGCGCGGCCAGCCGCTTCATCCGCCGCTGCTTGGCCCGCCGCTCGAACAGGTGCTTGCCGGTCCCGACCGTCTCGCTCTGCACGAGGCCGGCGGTGATGAGCTGCCGGGCGAACCCTTCGAGGTCGTTGTACTCCAACCGGTGCGGCTTGAACTCGTCCTCGAACTTCCCCTTCACCTCCTCCATCGTGTGGTTGCCGTTGAAGAGGTTGAAGACGAAGAACTCCTGCCGGTTGAACCGGTAGTACCGCAGGCAGACCGGGTCCTTGACGACGTGGTAGACCTTGCCCTCGTACCGCTGCTCCGTGATCTGGAGGTCCGGGCGGGTCCGCAGGCGGACGGCCTTTCGCCGCTCGACCGGGTTGTTGAGAAGACCTGTATCCATGGCGTGGTAAACCGCGCGGGGTCGAAGGTCGAAACCGGGGCCGGTCGGCCGGCCCCGGAACGCGATACGCCCTAACGGTTACTTGTCCCCCGGCAACTTCGGGATGACGACCCCGCCGGCGGGGACGACGGCCCCAGCCGCCGGGCCGCCGGCCGGGACGACGACGTTCATCGGCCCCTTCGGCTCCATCGGCACCACGGCCGTCGAACCGGTCGCCGCGACCGGGGCGGCGACCTCGCCCGGCTTCACGATGATCGTGGCGCTCGACTTGTCTTGCAGCACCGTGCCGGCGTCCGCCCCGCGGTCCACGACGACGGTGACGCGGACGGTCCGGGCGTCGTTCGGGATCACGGCCGTCACCTGGCCGGTCCGCTCCTTGCCGTGTTGGGTCAGGATCGGGGCCGTCCAGACGTGGACGCTGCCGGCCTGCGTGCCGACGACGGCGAACCAGTTGCCGGCCTCCGGGCCGAACGCGGCGCACGTCGGGTTCGCCCGGCCCGGCACGACGAGCCGCTTCCGCTCCGACCCGCGGCCGTTCGCGGCCGGGGCGGTCCACAGTTGCAGCTCGCCCTTCATGTCGCCGTCGCCGCCGGCCGTCATGATGAGCGAATCGTCCGGCGAGAACATGGCGAGCGTCGCGAACCGCGCCGCCGGGCCGATGTTCTGCACGCTACCGATCGGCAGCCCGTTCGACAGGCTGACCACGTCGATCTTGCCGTCCTCCTTGTCGAACAGGACGCGGCCGCCCTTCGACGAGATGCCGAGGGAATCGACCGTCCCCTTGCGGTGGTCGATGGTCCGCTCGACGGCGGCCCCCTTGTCGCCGAGCTTCCAGACGCGGATGGCCCGGTCCCGCGAAACGGTCACGAGCGTGGACTGCGGGGTGAACCGCACGGACGTGACGGCGTCCTTCAACTCGCCGCCGAGGGAGTAGAGCGTCTTGCCGTCGGCGACGCTCCACACGAACACTTCGCGGCCCGCGGCCGACGCGAGATAGCGCCCGTCCGGGCTGAACGACAGCGCGGCCACGCCGGTCCCGTGCGCGTCCTCGAGTTCCCGCATCGGCTTGTCGCTGAGCTTTTCCGGGTTCGACAGATCCCAGAGGCGGACCTTGCCGTCCTCGCCGCCGGTCGCCAGGACCGGCTTCGCGACCTTGTCCCCGGTCACGGCCAGCGACCGGACGCCTTGCACTTCCGGCGCGTGCTGGAGGCGGTACGCCGCCCGCGGCTTGCCGGCCGGCGGGAACGCGTCCCAGATGACGACCGTGTTGTCCAGGCTGGCCGACACGATCATCGGCCGGTCCTTGTGCGCCGTGACGACGACGCCGGTGACCTCGCGGCCGTGGTCCACGCGGCCGAACCGCATGTCCGGGCCGACCGGGACGGACGGCTCGACGACGACCTTCATCCCCGGCCGGATCACGTCCGCATAGTGCGCCTCCAGGATGCCCTCGACCCGCACGTCGTCGGTCGAGAGGACTTCCATGATCGGGTCGCCGGCCTTCACGTACTCGCCGGGTTCCCGCATGAGCTTCGTGATGATGCCGCCGTCCTGGGACTTCGAGCGGTGACGCAACCGCATCGCCTCGGCCCGCTTCTGGTCCCCCTCGGCCTTAACCTTTTCCTTCTCGGACTGGGCAACGTTTTCGCGGTAGCGGGCGAGCGTGGCTTCGAGTTGGATGAGTTCCAACTTCGAGGCCGCGCCTTCCAGCTTTTTCATCGTCGTCGCCTGTTCCTCGATCTTGCTCGCGGCGAACTGGGCCTCCTTGATGGCCGCCACGCACGCCCGGCTGACGAGGCCGTTCGCCTCGACGGCCACGCGGGCTTCGAGGTCGTCGAGTACGCACACGATCGATTTGCTAGCGATCCGGTCCCCTTCGCGGAGTCGCTTGTACGGGAACTTCTGGTCCGCGTCGGCGCTCTCGAACATCAGGTTCCGGTCGTCCTTGCTGAACGTCGCCATGGGCGGCAGCGGGATGCCGATGACCTCGATGTTGCCGTCCACCAGGGCGGAGATCAGCTGCTTCTTGTCGAGCCGGACGACCGCGTCCGGGACGATCACCTCGCCGCTCGGCGCGGTCGAAGCGGTCAGCTCCTCGACCGCCTCCTTCTTGTACAGGACGCTCCCGATCTCGACCGGGGCCACGTTCGTCACGGCCTTGGGGGCCGGCGTGGTGTCGGTGGAGCGGGTGCTGTCACACGCCGTCACCGCGAGGCAGCTCAGGCCCGCGACCGTCTTGAGAACCCAGCGACGATTCATGACTCGACCTCGATAAAGAATGTTTGCCCGGAAGCCGGGCGGGTGTTGTGTGGTGGCCGCCGCAGGGACACCGCGCGGGGCGGGACGACGGCCGGGACAGCGCGAAGGCATTCGCCCGCGGGTGCGGGCGACGCCGGTTAGAAGAAGAAGACGACCTTCTCGTAGAACCACTCCCAGACGCCGTGGAACAGGGAGTAGCCCAGCGAGTGCTGGCCGCACAGGATGCGGATGTGGACTTCCTGGCCGGACGCGAACAGCGTCCGCGGCACGCGGCGGCCCTCCGGGATTTGCGAGATGTCGATCTTGACGTACCCGACGGACACCGGCTCGGACTCGTTGTGGTCGTCCCGGTTCGGAATGACCTCACGCGCCAAATCCTCCTCGTACAGCCGGCCGAAGTACTTCGTGTCCGACTCGCTCGTCACGAGCAGGTCCACGTCCAGGTACTTCTTCCCCTTGTCGTCGGTCTTGTAGTGGGCCGCGTCGGTGAACGCCTTCAGGACGTGCCCGAGGTTCCGCTGCGGAACCTTCAGGTGGACGTGCCACTCGCCCTCGTAGTACCCGAGCTTCTGGATCGGCTCGTTCGGCCGGAGGACGCGGTTCATCAGCTCGTTCGTGTTGTCCGAGTTGAGGACGGTCAGCCGGGCGTCCGGCGACACCTTGCTCGGGTCGAGCGTCGGGGCCGGGACGAACATCACGCCGGGCCGCTTCGTGTCCAGGTTGTACAGCCGGATCATCTCGTCGCGGAGCCGCTCGTTGTTCTGGGCGTTCGCCTCGAACTCGGCCAGCCGTTGGTTGTGCGTCGCGAGGTCGGACGGCGAGAAATTCTTCGTGTCCTGCGACCGCATCGAGTCGGCCTTCGTCCGGTTGATGACGACCTCGTCGCGGATCTTCCGGTACTTCTCGCCGATTTCGTCGCTGTACAACTCGGCGACGGTCGCGCCGGGGTTGATCCGGTTCCCCGGCTTGAACAGCAGGTTCCGCAGTTTCCCGGCTTCCGCCGAGTAGACGTAGTGGAGTTGCGTCGGCTGGAGTTCGCCCTTCGCGTCCATCTTTAACTGGTACGGCACGAACACCATCGCCACCGTCAGCGCGATCAGTGCGGCGATGATGGAGAACGTGATGAGCCGGGCCTTCCCGCCGAGGCCGTCCTGGACCTTCTTGACCGGCCACCAGATCGTCTTCAGCGGGATCGACTTCATCTCCGCCGCGTTGAACAGGGCGGGGGCCGCGTGCTTCGCCACGATGTCCAGCTTCTGGATCATCGGGTCGATGTTTTCGGGCGGGTTAAAGCTCTCCAGCAGCAGCACGGACCGGGCCGGCTTCTTCTCGTCCTTCTCCCGCTCGTCGCGGATCGGCTGGACGACGAGCAGCTTCGGCTGGCTCTCGGCGAGGTAGTCGTCGAGCGCGTGAATGACGGCGGGGGGAAGGCTCTCGTCCTTCTCGCCCTTGAAGACGAGCTTGTCGCCCCAGACGAGGACGGCGTCGAACAGTTGCCGCATCCGCCGGACGTGCGTGGCCGCCTTCTCGACCACGTCCGCCCCGGAGACGGACTCGACGGTCGTCTTCTTCCCGTGCCGGATGCCGACGCACAGGCGGTCGCACTCGACGAGCCGGCGGCCCTCGTTCGCGACGTGGTAGGCGCACTCGGTCGGGTTCAGCGTGCCGTGGATGAGCCGGGCGAACGCCTCGACCTGGGTATACACCCGGTCCAGGCCCGCCGCCTGGCGGGTGTTGCTGAACTTGTGGTACTGGCTAGCGTACCCGGCCATCTGAACCGAGAAGTTCAGGAACGTCGGGTACATCCGCGGGTCGTGCGTCGAGTCCTGGAAGATTTCCAGCAACCCCATCGCCGTCTTGTCCTCCTGGACAATCGGGGCGAAGAGCGTGAAGTAGTCCGTGAGATTCCGAGCCGGGACTTGTCCCGGTTCCGCGAGACCGCTGACCTGGCCCTGCGGTTCGATCGACACCGGCCGGGGCGGTTGGGCCTGGAACACCTGCCGGAGAATCTCGTTGTGGCACTGCCTCCCGCCGCGCTTGGCGTCGAGGCCGACCTTGTCGAGGTTCAACTGGCACGCGACCTGGAGGAAGCCTTGCGGCGTCCGCAGCCAGACGGCCCCGGCGGGTGCGCCGATGGCGGTGATCGCAGTGTTGAGAAATTGTTCGTAGAACTCGCTCGGGGCTAACGTCGAGCCGGCGAGCTTGGAGGCCTTGGTAAACGCTTCGTCAATCAACTGGCTGAACCGGTTCTTGTCCGGCTGTTGCCCGGTCGGCGGGTTGGTGCTCACGGCGGCTCTCGGGTGAGGCGGTAAAGTCGGAACTCACGGCAAATTCCGAGTTATCGTACCCTTACGGCGACGCCTTAACAAGCGTTGTCGGCCCCGCCGCGGCTAAATCATTACGGTGTGGTCCCTTCCGGATGCAGTCAAAGCCTACATTTTCCGGCGGGTAGAACGGAACGGGGCGAAACGACCCGAACAGTCTCTCTACCTTATCGACCAAAGTGATACCGGAGATTATACCGGTCACTAGTGCGACGGTGAAAAACCGCCCACAGATTTCAGCGATTGGGCGAATCAGGGATTTATAGAACGCGATTTGGCAAGGTGGTTGGTTTCGGAGCTGATACTCCCCGCGGACGTTCGTCCGCGGGCTTTCTATTGTTTTAGGGCGAAAGCCCGCGGACGAACGTCCGCGGGGATCGCCTCACTCGACCGGGTGTTCGTTTTCCCACGTCAGGATGTGCTGCATCAGGTCCGGCGGGTCCACGTTGTCGCACGGCAGCGGCCACGCGAACCGCTCGGACGCGGCCAGTTGAGTCGCCCCGGTGCGGTCGTACACGTCGAAGTCGCACCACAGCTTCACGAACTTGCCGATGGCCCGGCCGCGCCGCCGGAGGCGGCCGATCAGTTCGCGGGCGTCGTCGTCGGTCCGGGCGGCCTCCGCGAGGAGTTCCGCCCAATCGACGACCCACTCGACCAACATGCGGGCTTCCTCGTCCCCCAGCCCCCGCGTGAGGGCCTCGTCCCGCACGATCTCGCGCACCAGCGCGTCACAGTCCACGGCCATCCCTGCCCCCATCGCCTTTGCGAGTCGGCGGGCGGCCCGTCCCCCAACGGGCCGCCCCAGCCAACTCTCCCCCACGCCTGCTTCGCCTCGGTGTGCGGCGGGATATAACGGCCGCGGGGTCCGTTCGCAAGCGTGAATTCTTCATAAATCGCTTTCGTCCCGCCGCCGGACTCGCGAAGATGCCAACGATGTCCACCCTCTCCGACCTCGCCCTCGCATTCCTGGGGGCGTTCCTCGCGTTCGCCGTCCTGTCCTGGTTGTTCCCGTCGCTGCTCCGCGGCCTGTGGCGACTGATCCTTCATGCGCTGTACCGGTTCCGCGTCTACAACGCCGACCGCATCCCGGCGACCGGCCCGGCCCTGATCGTCGCGAACCACGTCAGTTACCTCGACTGGATGATCTTCTGGGCCGCCACGCCGCGGCGGGTGAACTACGTCTTCTACGCCGGGTACTACAAGAACCCGGTCCTACGATTCTTCCTCTCGTGGGTCCGCCACCAGTCGGTCAGCCTCGACAACCGCCGGAACCAACCGCACGCGACGATGGACGCGCTGAAGGCCGTGGCCGCCGCCCTCGACCGCGGCGAGGTCGTGGTCTACTTCCCGGAGGGCCGCCTGACCCGCAACGGGCAGATGCTCCCGTTCGGCCGCGGCCTGGAACGCATCCTGCAACTAGTTACGGTGGACGTGCCGGTCATCCCGGCGTGCAGCGACGGCATGTGGGGCAGCTTCTTCACCCACAAGGACGGCCCGATCATGGCCAAGTGGCCCGGCGGGTTCCGGCGGAAGGTGTCCGTCTGGTTCGGCCAGCCGCTGCCGGGGAAGCCGACCGCCGCGGAAGTCCGGGCCGCCGTCGTAGAGGCGGTGGCGGACGTGGCGATCCGCGAGAGCGGCGAGTTGCCGAGCGTCCACTACGCCTTCGTCCGCACGGCCTGCCGGTGGCGGAACACGTTCCGCGTCGGCTTCATCGACGCCGCCACCGACCGCAAGCTGACGTTCGGCCAGGGCCTCGTCGCGACGTGGTGCTTGTCGGGTTGGTTGAAGAAGAAACTCGGACCCTCCGATGAACCCGTCGGCTTGTGGCTGCCGACCGGCCTCGGCTCGACGCTCGCCAACCTCGCCCTCGGCTACCTCGGCCGTACGACCGTGAACCTCAACTACACCGCCGGCCGCGAGTCGGTCGAATCGGCGGCCCGCCAGTCCGGGCTGAAGGTCGTCATCACGGCGAAGCGATTCATCGAGCGCATCCCGTTGGAACTTCCGCCCGACATCGAACGAATCTACCTCGAAGACGCCCTCGGCGGCATCTCGAAGCCCGCGAAGCTCGTGCGATTCCTCGCCGTCGTCCTCCTTCCCGCGTGGCTGGTCGCCCGGCTGATCGGCCTGCCGACACGCGCCACGGACGACGTGCAGACGATCATCTTCAGCAGCGGCAGCACCGGCGAGCCGAAGGGCGTGATGCTCACCCGCCGGAACATCGCCGGGAACGTGGACGGCTTCCTCCGCGGCGTGCCGATCTCGGACAAGGACACGATGCTCGCGACGCTGCCGTTCTTCCACAGCTTCGGGTACACCGTCTGCCTGTGGGCGTGCGTGTACGAGGGCGTGGTCGCCATCTACTACCCGGACCCGCGCGCGGCGAAAGAGGTCGGCGAACTCTGCAAGAAACATTCCTGCACGATCATGATGGGCACCGCCACGTTCCTTCGGTTCTACCTCCGTCGCAGCGACCCGGCCGACTTCCGGTCCGTGACGCTGCTCATCTGCGGGGCGGAGAAGCTGCCGGTGAAACTCGCCCACGAGTTCCACGCGAAGTTCGGCATCATGCCGCTCGAAGGGTACGGCTGCACGGAAACGTCGCCGGTCGTTTGCACGAACCTGCACGACGTGGAGGTGAAGGGCGTCAAGCAAGTAGCGAACACGTTCGGCACGGTCGGCCAGCCGATCCCCGGCGTCGTCGCTAAGGCGTTCCACCCGGAGACGCGGCAGCCGCTCCTGCCCGGCGAGGAGGGCGTGCTGGGCGTGAAGGGGCCGAACGTGATGCTCGGCTACTGGCAACAGCCGGAGAAGACGGCACAAGTGATGATCGACGGGGCGTGGTACGTGACCGGCGACGTGGGCCGGATCGAGCCGGACGGGTTCATCCGCATCACCGGGCGGATCAGCCGGTTCGCGAAGATCGCCGGCGAGATGGTCCCGCTGGAGAAGCTCGAACAGGAGATGCAGGAACTGTTCGGGACCGGCGAGCGGCTGGTGACGGTGTGTGCCGTGCCGGACGAGAAGCGGGGCGAGCGGCTGGTCGTGCTGTACCTGCCGGACGCGGCGGCGAAGCTGGACGAGGTGTTGGAGGCGTTGCCGAAACAGGGGCTGCCGAACCTGTGGGTTCCGGACCGGCGGAACTGTCGGGAGGTGGAGGCGTTCCCGGCGCTGGGCAGCGGGAAGCTGGACCTGAAAGCGGTGGACGAGCTGGCGAGGAAGTTGGCGGGGTGATGTTTCCCACGGATGTTCATCCGTGGGCTTCGCCCAAAAAGAAGTAGCGGGCGAAAGCCCGCGGACGAACGTCCGCGGGGTGTCGGCTAAACTACCCCCATGCTCGCCAACTGCCGCGTCGTCCTCGTTCGCACGCACTACGCCGGGAACATCGGGTCCGTCGCGCGGGCCATGAAGAACTTCGGCCTCCGCGACCTCGTCCTCGTCGATCCCGTCGCCGACGTTGCGTCCCACCAGGCCCGGATGCTGGCCGCCAGCGCCCAGGACATCCTCGACGCGGCCCGCCCCGTGCCCACCTTCGACGAAGCCGTCGCGGATTGCGGCGTCGTCCTCGGCTCGTCCGGCGAGACGGCCGGCACGCTCCGGCAAACCCTCGCCGGCACGCCGCGGGACGTGTTCCCCCGATTCGTCGAAGCGCTCGCACATTCGCCGTGCGCCCTCGTCTTCGGCCCCGAGCCGCACGGCCTGGCGAACGAAGAACTGGCCCGCTGCCACGGCCTGCTGTTCCTACCTACGGAGGCGGAGTACACGTCTTTGAACCTGTCGCTGGCCGTCGGGATCGCCCTCTACGAGCTTCGCAACGCCTCGCGGTCGCAGCCGGAATCACTCGCACGGTCGCCGGCCGCGTTCGCCGATTTCGACCGTGCCATGACGCACCTGCACGCGGCGATGACGGACGTTCGCTTCCTGTTCGGCCAGAACGCCGAGGCTCTGATGAACGCCTTCCGCCACATGGTCGGCCGTGCCACGCCGACGGACCAGGAGGTGAAGATGCTGCACGGCCTCGCCCGGCAGTTGGAACACGCCGCCGACCGGATGAAAAAAGCTGAAACCCTTCTGAGAGGCGGGAAGTAACACTTGGCAATCGTAGGGCGGGTCAAGGCTTTGCCCCGACCCGCCGGGGCTGAGTGCGCCGCGGCGGGTCGGCGCAAAGCCTTGACCCGCCCTACAAATCCCGCCCGGATCGGGTACGCATCATGTTCCGCGCTGCCATCGCGTTCCTGCTTGTGTTCGGCCCGACGGCCCTCGCCGCCGACCCGCTCGACCGCATCCCGGCGCAAGCGGGATTCGTCTTCAAGGTTGAGAACCCGCGCCAGTTCGTGCAGGGGCTGACGAAGATCGACGCCTACCACGGGCTGCAACAGTTCCCCGCGGTGAAGGAGTACCTCGACTCCACGCAGGTGCGGCGGTTCTTCCAGGTCGTGAAGTACCTCGAAGCCGAACTCGGCGGGCCGTGGCCGGAGCAGCTGGACAAGGTCGCCGGCAACGGCATCGCCCTCGGGGTGGCGCTCGCCCCGGAGCCGCAGCCGGCGCTGTTGGTGATCGAGGGGACCGACGCGGCGACCGTCGCGAAAGCGTTCAAGCTGTTCGCCGCGACCGTCCAGGAGGAAGTCGCCCGCGGCGAGGGGAAGCAGGAAGTCATGAAGGCGGAGGTCGAGGGCGTCCCGGTCCTGGGCGTCGGCAAGGACTTCCGAACCGCCCACGTCGGTACGACGATCTACATCGCGAACAAGGACGTGGCGCTCGCCGAGGCGTTGAAGATGGCCGCGGGCAAGACGAAGGGCCGCGTGACGGACCACGCCACCGTCGCCGCGGCCCGAAAGCTGGCCGGGAAGAACCCGGCCGCGTGGGGCTGGCTCGACTTCGCGAAGGTGAAGGAATCGCAGCAGTCGAAGGACTTCTTCGCGGCGACCAAGAAGGACATCTTCCAGACGCTCCTCTTCGGCAGCACGGCCGACGCCGCCCGCCGGGCCGAGTTCATCGCGTTCGCCGTCGAGCAGACGCCGAGGGGGTTCTCGTTCGCCGTCCGGCTTCCGGCGAAGCGGAGCGAACTCGACCCGAACATGGCGGTCCACGCCCCGATGAAAGGCGAACCCGGCTCCCGGCCGCTGCTAATGCCGAAGGGCGTCATCTACAGCCAGAGCTTCTACCTCGACCTCGGCTTCCTGTGGAAGGAGCGGAACAAGCTGTTCAACCCGGAAAACCTCAAGGACGTGGAGAAGGGCATCAAGGACCTCGACAAGGTGCTGCCGAACACGAGCTTCGGCCAACTCCTGGAGATGTCCGGCCCTTACCACCGGCTGGTTTCGGCCCACACCGGCGAGAAGTTGTACGGCATCGAACCCGGTCAAGTGATCCCGCCGTCCGCCTACGTCGCGTCGATGCGGGACGCCCAGTACGGCGAGACGATGGACGCGCTTCTGCGGGCCGGCGGGCTGATCGCGGGCTTCCAGACCGGGTGGAAGCTCAGCGAGGAGACGTTCGACGGCGTGAAGCTGGTGACGTACCGGTTCCCGGAGAAGGCCGACCCGAAGTTCGACGACGACGAGAACCTGCGGTTCAACGCCGCCCCGACGTTCGCGGTCGTGGGCGACTCGCTCGTCGTCGGCAGCACGCCGGGCATCGTAAAGCTGCTGATCCCGGAGTTGAAGAAGGAGTCGAAGGCGTCCGGGTCGCCGGTCGTGTGGCGGGCCAGCGCGTTCGCGGACGGGGCGAGCCGATTCTTGAACGCGGCCCCGGAGCCGACGGTCACGCAGGCGATCCTGACGCAGGGGATCGGCCTCGCGGAAGCGAAGGAGCAGACCCGGAAGTTCGCCGACTGGCTGAAGACGATCGGCAGCCTCGACGTGAGCATCGACCACGCGGCCGAGATGTACGAGTTCAAACTGGCCTGGACGTTCGGCAAGTAACAGGGGAGTTCACCATGTCCGCCGCAACCGGTTGGCACCCGTACACGCCGACGGCCGACAACCCGTGGGACGCGAAGAAGGTCGGCCACCTGTACCGCCGGGCCGGGTTCGGGGCGTCGCACGCGGAGCTGGACGCGGGCGTGAAGAACGGCCCGGCGAAGACGCTCGACCTGATCCTCAACGGCGGCCCGGCTGACGCCGACTTCGAGCAGTCCTCCGAGTTCATGGCGAGCGAGCGGAGCCTGCCCGCCGGGACGACGGCCGTGCCGCTCGGCGCGTGGTGGCTGTACCGGATGCTCCGGACGCCGCACCCGTTCCACGAGAAGATGTGCCTGTTCTGGCACAACCACTTCGCCACGAGCATCCTCAAGGTCCGCAACGCCCGGTACATGCTCGGCCAGTACCGGTTGGTCCACAAGCACGCCCTCGGCAGCTTCCGCACGCTGCTGCACGAGATGACGCTCGACCCGGCGATGATGGTCTGGCTCGACACGAAGGACAGCAAGAAGGGGAAGCCGAACGAGAACTACGCCCGCGAGCTGATGGAACTCTTCTCGCTCGGCATCGGGAACTACACGGAGAAGGACATCCGCGAGGCGGCGCGGGCGTTCACCGGGTACGGCATCAAGGCCGGGAAGTCGGTGTTCACCGAGAAAGAACACGAGGCCGGCTCGAAGTCCGTTTTCGGCAAGACGGGGAACTTCATGGCGAAGGAGGTCGTGGACCTCTGCCTGGACCAGACGGCGTGCCCGCGGTTCCTCGTGACGAAGCTGTACCACTTCCTCTTCAGCGATGCCGAGACACCGAAGCCGGGGTTCCTCGACCCGCTCGTGCAGCAGTACCGCAAGAGCAATTTCAACACGGCCGAGCTGGTTTCGACGATGCTGCGGTCGAATCATTTTTTCTCGCCGGACGTGTACCGGGCGAAGGTGAAGTCGCCGGTCGAGTTCGCCGTCGGCATCGTCCGTGGCTTGGAGGGGAACGTCGGCCCGCTTAACCTCGCGTCGGCCCTGGAAACGCTCGGCCAGGTGCTGTTCGCGCCGCCGTCGGTCAAGGGCTGGGACGGCGGCCCGGCGTGGCTGAACGGGCAGACGCTGCTCTTCCGCCAGAACCTCGCGCTGGCGCTGACCTCGACGGAAGACACTCGGTTTGGCCGGCGGTGCGACCCGGTCGCGGTGTTGTCGCGGTACGACCGCCGCACGGACGAGGCCGCCGTCGAGTTCCTGCTGCACGTCTTCCTCCAGGGCGACGTGTCGGCCGAGGCCCGCGAGCAACTGGCCGAGTACGCGAAGAAGTCGAAGGCGACGAAGTACCCGCCGTTCTGGTCGGCCGAGGACGTGGCGAACCACCGCACCCGAACGCTCGCCCACCTGACGCTAACGCTGCCCGAATTCCAACTCGCCTGATCGAGGTTCCTATGACGACGCGACGCGACTTCCTGAAATCGTCCTCGCTGCTCGGGTTCGGGGCGACCGTCCCGGCGTTCCTCGGCACGACGGCGGCCGCCGCCCCCGCGAACGGCAAGGCCGGGGCGAAGGACACGATCCTCGTGGTCGTCCAACTCACCGGCGGCAACGACGGGCTGAACACCGTCATCCCGCTCAAGAACGACCTGTACCAAAAGTACCGGCCGACCATCGCCGTCCCGAAGGACAAGGCGTTCGGCGTGACGGCTGACTACGGCCTTCACCCGTCGATGGCGGCGCTCGGCCGGCTGCTCAACGACCGGCAGGCGGCCTGCGTCGTCCACGGCGTCGGCTACCCGAACCCGGACCAGTCGCATTTCCGGTCGATGGACATCTGGCACGCCGCCAGCACGAAGGAGTCGCTCACCGAGGGCTGGCTCGGCAAGGCGATGAAGGCGAAGCCGCTGCCCGGCTTCCACCTCGCGGCCGACAACGAGATTGCCCCGCTGGCGCTGACCGGCGCGCCGGCGCGGGTTCCGTCGATCGCGAAGCTGGACGACTTCCAACTGAAGATCGGCGGCGCGAGCGGCAAGGACAAGGCCGACCAGAAGAGCGTCATCGAGTCGGTCGCGAAGGGCGAGGCGGACGCGAAGAAGCCGAAGCTGCTCGACTTCGTCCGCCGCACGGCGATGAACACCTACGAGAGTACCGACCGGCTCCGCGAGATCGGCAAGAGCTACGAGCCGAAGGTCCCGTACCCGGCGAACGAGTTCGCAAACCGGCTGAAGCTCGCGGCCCAGCTCATCGACGCCGGAATCGGGGCACGGCTGTTCTACGTCTCGCTCGACGGGTTCGACACGCACTCCGGGCAGGGCGGCGTCACCGGGGCGCACGCGAACCTGCTCGACACCGTCGCGGCCGGCATCTCGGCGTTCTACCGCGACCTCGCGGAGCGGGGCCACGGCGACCGGGTGTGCGTGATGACGTTCTCCGAGTTCGGCCGGCGGGCGAAGGAGAACGGTAGCAACGGCACCGACCACGGCAGCGGCGCGCCGATGTTCCTCGTCGGCGGCAAGGTGAAGGCCGGGTTCGTCGGCGAGCATCCGAGTTTGGATAAGCTCGAAGACGGGAACCTCGTCCACACGACCGACTTCCGGCAGGTCTACGCGGCAGTGCTGGACAAGTGGCTGGGCGTCGATCCGAAGCCGATTCTGGGTGAGGGCTTCAAGCCGGTGGACGTGTTCAAGGGGTGAGACCCGACTTCCGAAGTCGAAGCCGGACTTCGGAAGTCGGGTCACTCTTTGATCGCCGCCACGACGGTTTCGAGCGCCTGTCGCAGTTCCTTCGCCGTCTGCGGCCGCTCCGCCGGGTTCTTCGCCAACATCCATAGGCACAGGTCGCTCGCCAACGGCGACACGTCCGGGTTCCGCTCGACCGGCGGCCGCGGCGGCGTGCTCATGTGCTGCATGATCATCTGCATCCGGTTCCGCCCCTCGAACGGCAGCTTCCCCGTCAGTAGTTCGTAGAACGTCACGCCGAGCGAGTAGATGTCCGCCCGCAGGTCCACGCTCCCGGCGTCCTTCGCCTGCTCCGGGGCGAGGTAAGCGGCCGTGCCCGCCAGTTCCGGCGGGGCGGCCCCTTCGAGCATCTTCAGCAGGTCGGACTTCGCCAGCCCGAAGTCGATCAGCTTCGCGATGCCGCTGGTGCTGACCAGGATGTTGTCCGGCTTGATGTCGCGGTGGACGATCCCCGCCTGCCACACGGCCGCGAGGCCCTCGATCACCTGCCCGACGAGGTACAGCGCCCACGAGGTCGGCAGTGCGCCGCCCGAGCGGACCAACTCGCCGAGCGGCCGGCCCTCGACGAACTCCAGCACGAGGTACGGCCACCGCGGGTCGAACCCGAAGTCGATGAACCGGACGACCCGCGGGTGCTTCACGCGGGCCAGGGCCGCCGCCTCCGCCCGCATCTGCTTCAGGGCCGCGTCCCGGTCGTAGACGTTGCCCCAGTTCACCAACTTCACCGCCACCGGGATTTGCTTCGCCTCGTCCCATGCCCGGAAGACGTGGCACGACACCCCCTGGCCGAGTTGCTCCTGCAGCGCGTACGGCCCGATCCGGTCCCCGGTCTTCGGGCCGTTCGGGACGCCGTTGAGCGTGTGCTCCTTGCGGGTCGGGGCGGTGATGAAGCTGGTGTCGTTCGTCTCGTTCGACGTGGTGCGGCGGACCTCGTCGTGGATGTCCGACGAAGTGAGCCGGCCGTCCGGGGTGTTCGGAATGGGCGTGGGCGTCATAAGTGTTCGCGGGTCAATCGCAACTTTCCCGTCCGTGGCGAAAGGGATGCAACTTGCCTCATCACAGCTTAGCACACGTTGTAAAGGCGGAAAAATTTCCCGCGCAGTTCTTCCAGGAACGGCCCGACGGCGAGCGTCGCCCCCGTCACCCGGCGGCACAACTCCTTCGCCCGATACCGTCGGCCCTGCGAATGGACGTTCGCCACCAGCCACTCGCGGAGCGGCCGGAAGTCGCCGACGCGCATCCGGTCGTCCAGGGCCGGGATCGCCTGCCGAGCCGCCCGCATCAGCTGCGCCGCGTACAGGTTCCCCAGCGTGTACGTCGGGAAGTACCCGATGCCGCCGAAGCTCCAGTGGATGTCCTGCAGGCAGCCCTCACGGTCGGTCGGCGGCGTCAGGTCGAACAGCGTCCGGAACTTCTCGTTCCACGCGGCCGGCAACTCGGCCACCGGCAGGTCGCCGCTCATCAGGGCTTGCTCGATCTCGAACCGCAGGACGATGTGCAGGTTGTACGTCGCCTCGTCCGCCTCCACGCGAATGAACGACGGCTTCACTTCGTTGATCGCCGCATGGAAGGCGTCGAGCGGAACGTCCGCGATGCTCGTGAAGGTTTGTTGCAGCCGCGGGAAGAAGTGTTCCCAGAACGGCCGACTGCGGCCGACGAGGTTCTCCCACAGCCGGGACTGCGACTCGTGGATGCCGAGCGAACACGCCTGGGCCGTCGGCTCGCCGTACCGGTCGGCGGGGAGGTTCTGCTCGTACAACCCGTGCCCGGCCTCGTGCAGGAGGCCGAAGAACGCCTCGTTGAACGCCCGCGGGTTGTACCGCGTGGTGATCCGGCAGTCGCCGGGGCCGAACCCGGAGCAGAACGGGTGCGTCGTCGTGTCGAGCCGCCCGGCGGCGAAGTCGAACCCGACGGCCGCGGCCGCCGCCTCGGCGAACAGCTTCTGCCGGTCGATGGGGTAGTCGCGCTCCAGAATCGACCGGTCCGGCTTGGTGGAAGATGAGGTGATCTCGCGGATGATCGGAACCAGCCCGGCCGACAGTTCCGCAAAGAGGGCCGTGATCTCGCCGGCCGTGGCCCCCGGCTCGTACTCGTCGAGCAGCGCGTCATAGGGGTGGTCCTTCCACCCGACGGCCGCGGCCTCCTCCCGCTTCAGCGCGACGATCTTCTCCAGGTGTGGTTTAAAAAAAGCGAAGTCGCTCTTGGCCCGCGCCTCGATCCACGCCTCGTTCGCGGCGGCGGTGACGCGGGCGAGTTCCTCGACCAGTCGGGCCGGTACCTTCGTCGCCCGGTCGAAGCCGTGCCGCAGTTCGCGAATGTTCGCGGCTTCGAGAGAGTCTTCCGGGAAGCTCCCGGCCGCGGCCAGCAGTTCGCCGATTCGTGGATCAGTGGCGTGCTGGTGCGTCAGCTTCGCGAGCAGGGCCAGTTGCTCGCCGCGGAACGCGGCCCCGGCCTTCGGCATGTACGTCTGCTGGTCCCAGCCGAGGACCGACGAGCAGGACGAGAGAAGGGCCACGTCGCGGGAACGGGCCATCAGTTCGGCGTAGGGTGTGGTCATGCGGCTATGTTACGCGGGCGTGAACAGGAGGAACTCCCCGCGGACGTTCGTCCGCGGGCTTTGCCTTCAGAATTGAAAGCCCGCGGACGAACGTCCGCGGGGACTCACGCCTGGCACTTAATCACCGCCCGCGCCGCGCTGCCGCACAGGTCCGTGAACGTACTTTCGCTCGGCAGCAGCAGCTTCGCCACCAGCGCCGTCCACCCGGTCTGGTGGCTCGCCCCGAGGCCCATCCCCGTGTCGCCGTGGAAGTACTCGTAGAACGGCACGTAGTCCCGGAACTGCGGGTCCGACTGGTGCTTGCCGTACCACCCGTTCACCGGCCGCTCGCCCTTCGCGTCCTTCAAGAAGATGCGGGTCAGCCGCTCCGAAATCACCTTCGCCACGTCCAGGATCGACATCATGTTCCCCGATCCCGTCGGGCACTCGACCTTGAAGTCCTCGCCGTAGTAGTGGTGGAACTTGTGCAGGCTCTCGACGATCAGGTAGTTCATCGGGAACCAGATCGGGCCCCGCCAGTTCGAGTTGCCGCCGAACGCCGGGATCGTCGATTCCGCCGGCTGGTAGTCCACCGTCAGCACCTCGTCGCCGACCTGGAAGGCGAACGGCCGGCCCTTGTGCGACTTCGACAAGGAGCGGATGCCGAAGTCGGACAGGAACTCGTTCTCGTCGAGGACGCGGCGGAGCAGCTTCTTCATCCGGTGGCCGCGGAGCAGCGACAAGAGGCGGCGTTCGCCGCGGCCGCCCTGATACCACCGGGACACGAGCGTGGCGAGGTCCGGGCGGTTTTCGAGAATCCACCGCATCCGGCTCGCGAACGCCGGGACGCGGGCGAGCAGTTCCGGTTCGAGGACTTCCACCGCGAACAGCGGGATGAGGCCGACCATCGACCGGACCCGCAGCGGCTGCATGTGGCCGCCGGGGAGGATGAGTTCGTCGTAGTAGAAGCTGTCCTGCTCGTCCCAGAGGCCGATCCCCTTGCCGGCCATGTCGGTCATCGCCCGCGCGATGCCGAGGAAGTGCTCGAAGAACTTGATCCCCACGTCCTCGTAGACGGGGTTGTGCAGGGCCAGCTCCAGCGCGATCCGCATCAGGTTGAGGCTGTACATCGCCATCCAGCCGGTAGCGTCGGCCTGGTTGATGAACCCACCGGTCGGCAGCGGGCGGCTCCGGTCGAACACACCAATGTTGTCGAGGCCGAGGAACCCGCCCTGGAAGACGTTCCGGCCGAAGGCGTCCTTCCGGTTCACCCACCAGTTGAAGTTCAGCATCAACTTGTGGAAGCAGCGTTCGAGGAACGGGATGTCCCCGGCGTCGCCCCGCTGCTCGCGGTCGATCTGGAACACCCGCCAGCAGGCCCAGGCGTGGACCGGGGGGTTGGCGTCGCCGAAGTTCCACTCGTAGGCCGGGAGCTGGCCGTTCGGGTGCATGTAGCACTCGCGGAGGAACATCAGGAGCTGGTCCTTCGCGAACCCGGCATCGACTGTGGCGAACGGGATGGTGTGGAACGCCAGGTCCCACGCCGCGTACCACGGGTACTCCCACTTGTCCGGCATCGACACGATGTCGGCGTTCTTCAGGTGCTCCCAATCGACGTTGCGGCCGCGGTCGTGCTCGGCGTTGTTCCGCTTCCGCTCCCGCGGCGGCTTCGGCTGGGCCGGGTCGCCGTGCAGCCACTGCCACACGTCGTAGTTGAAGAACTGCTTCGTCCAGATCAGCCCCGCGATCGCCTGCCGGTGGACGAGCTTCGCGTCCGCGTCGGTCATCCCGGCCTGCACGTCGGCGAAGAACGTGTCGGCCTCCTCGATCCGCTGGGCCATCACGTCGTCGAAGTCGGCGAACGGCGGGTCGAGGGTGTCCTCGGTGGTGTGCCGCATCCGCACGCGGACGGTGGCGAATCCGCCGGGCGGCAACGTGAACCGGTACTTCGCGGCGACCTTCGTGCCGGTCCGCTCCGGGTTCACGGCGGTCGCGTCACCGCCGACGATGTTCTCGTGGAAGGCGTCTTTGAAGAAGCCCTGTTTCGGGACGCGGTAGAGTTTCGTGACGTTCGTGTCGTTGTCGGTGAAGAGCAGGGTCGGGCTACCGTCGAAGTGGCAGACGTACTCGTCCCAGTCGAAGTGGAACAGGCGGACGTTCTTGTCGTCGATGCCGGTGATGATGGGGCGGAAGGCGTCGGCCGTCCAGGACCAGGTGTTGCGGTACCAGACCTGCGGGAGCACCGTCAGTTCGGCCGTGTCCGGGCCGCGGTTGACGACGGTGATCCGCATGAGGATGTCGGTCGGCGACGCCTTCGCGTACTCGACGAACGAATCGAAATACCGGTCCTCGTTCAGCAACCCGGTGTCGAGCAGCTCGAACTCGGGTTCGTGGCGGCCGCGGCGCTTGTTCTCGGTCGCGAGCCACCGGTACGGGTACTCGGCCTGCGGGTACTTATAGAGGAACTTGAGGTAGCTGTGCGTCGGCGTGGCGTCGAGGTGATAGTAGAGTTCCTTAACGTCCTCGCCGTGGTTGCCGCCCTCGTTGGGGACGCCGTAGAGCCGTTCCTTGAGGATCGGGTCTTTCCCGTTCCAGAGGGCAAGGCCGAGGCAGAGCCGTTGGCCGCTGTCGCTGACGCCGGCGATGCCGTCCTCGCCCCACCGGTAGGCCCGGCGGTGGGCGTGGTCGAACGGGAAGTGGTCCCAGGCGTTGCCGTCCGGCGAGTAGTCTTCCCGCACCGTGCCCCACTGCCGGTCGGACAGGTACGGCCCCCAAGTCCGCCAGGACGCGAGGCCGTCGTTGGCTTCCCGGAGGCGCTGGTGCTCGGCGGTGGCGTAGGTCGCGGCGGTCACGGGCGACTCCGGGGTGTGGGGAAACTTGGAGTGACGATACTGCTTGGATGCAACGGTTTCACCCCGATTCCGGGCGAAATCGTTGCCGAGGCTTCCCGGCGTACCGCTAGGGTCGGCACAGGCGATAGAGGTCAGAGGTCGGACATCAGAGATCAGGAAAGACAGAAACCATTCTGACCTCTCACCTCTGACCTTTGACCTCTGACTTCTCGGTTTCCCCGGTTACCCCTATCGGGTAGGATGCATCTAACTCTCACCTGCCGGAGACCGTGTCCCCATGTCTCAGTCGGTCCCCACGCCCCCGCGTCGACCCTTGCGGCCGCTGCTGATTGCGTCGATCGCGTTCGCCGGGGCCGCCGCCCTCGCGGCGGTCGTCCTGCTCCGCCCGGCCCCGGCGGACGCGCAAAACCCGCCGAAGGTGAAGCTGCCGGAGAAGCGGCCGGACGCCCCGGACCTGAACGGCGGCCTCGCGTGGCTGAACACGTCCGGGCCGATCAAGATGGCCGACCTCAAGGGGAAGGTCGTGTTGCTCGACTTTTGGACGCTCTGCTGCATCAACTGCATCCACATCATGCCGGACCTCGCGAAGCTGGAGAAGAAGTACCCGAACGAGTTGGTCGTCATCGGCGTGCATTCCGCGAAGTTCGAGAACGAGAAGGACACGAAGTCGATCCGCAAGGCGGTGCTGCGGTACGAGATCGCGCACCCGGTCGTGAACGACGCGAACCACACGATTTGGGACAACTTCGACGTGAACAGCTGGCCGACGATGGCCGTCATCGACGCCGAGGGGAAGTTCGTCGGCAAGATTTCCGGCGAGGGGAACTACGACCTGATGGACGAGGTCGTGGCCACGCTCATCGCCGAGGCGAAGGAGAAGAAGGTCCTCAACGACAAGCCGATCCGGTTCGACCTGATTCGTTACCGCGAGACGGGCGACTCGCCGCTGTTCTTCCCCGGCAAGGTGACGGCCGACGAGAAGGGGAACCGCCTCTTCATCGCCGACAGCACGAACCATCGAATCGTGGTCACGGACCTCGACGGCAAGAAGCTGGACGTCATCGGGACCGGCACGCCGGGCTTCAAGGACGGGTTGTTCGCCGCGACACAGTTCGACGACCCGCAGGGCATGGCCCTCGACGGCGACACGCTGTACGTCGCGGACCGGAAGAACCATAGCATCCGCGCCCTGGACTTGAAGGCGAAAACGACCACGACCGTCGCGGGCATCGGAAAGCAGGACGGCGAGTTCGCGAACCGCGCCCTCGATTCGTTCGTAGACGCGAAGGGGATGGGCTTGAACTCGCCGTGGGACCTGCTCATCGTCGGCCGGCAGATGTTCATCGCGATGGCCGGGCATCACCAGATTTGGGTGATGGATTTGGACGCGAAGAAGGTGAAGCCGTTGGCCGGGAACGGCCGGGAGCACATCAAGGACGGGCCGCTGTATGCGTCGAGCTTCGCCCAGCCGTCCGGGTTGACGCACGACGGCCAGTTCCTGTACGTGGCGGACAGCGAGGGCAGCGCGATCCGGAAGCTGCCGCTCTCCGGCGACGGCCGGGTGACGACTTACATCGGGCGGCCCGGCGACCGCGGGGCGCTGTTCTTCTTCGGCGACAAGGACGGCAAGCTGGAGGACGCGAAGCTGCAGCACGCCCTGGCGGTGTTGCACCACGGCGGCAAGCTGTACGTCGCGGACACGTACAACAGCAAGCTGAAGGAGGTCGATCCGCAGGCCGGGACGTGTACGACGCTTCTCGGCGGCGACGACGCGGACAGCTTCTTCGGCGGCCCGCTGTTCAGCGAGCCGGCCGGGATGTCGATCGCGAACGGCAAGCTGTACGTGGCCGACACGAATGCCAACCGCATCCGCGTGGTGGACCTGAAGTCGAAGCAGGTCTCGACGCTGAAGCTGACGGGCGTGGAGCCGCCCCCGCCGCAGAAGGAATGGCAGCCGATGAAGTAACGCGCCGTTGAAAGATCGTCCCTCACACGGAGGTACTGCCGAATATGTCCGCCAAGCTCGCCACGGCACTCGGCCTGCTCCTAGTTCTCAGCCCGCTCGCGCCCGCCGCCGACAAGGATGCGTGGTACGCGAAGGCCGTGAAGTCGGTCGAGGCGAGCTTCGACCCCGCCGAGGCGAAGCCGGGGCAGACGGTCACCTTCAAGGTCACGGTCACGCTCAACGACGGCTACTACACGTACCCGCTGAAGCAGCCGGAGAAGAACGCGAAGGGAATGGTCAACAAGATCGCGTTCCCGAAGCCCGGCAGCGTCATCTTCGTCGGCGACGCGAAGGACCCGGACGGGTTCGACACCAAGAGTGAGCCTTTGCTCGATATCACGGAGCTGCGGACGTACAAGGGTACGGCGACGTTCGAGCGGAAGGCCGTCGTGTCGCCGACGGCGAAGCCCGGCGACGTGACGGTGCAACTCGACAAGTTCGTCCTGTCCGTGTGCGACGCCTCGAACTGCTACCCGGCCAACACGCTGACGCCGGAGGCGAAGCTGAAGGTTCTCGACGGCAAGGTCGAGGTCGCGAAGGAGTTCGCGGCCGAGGTGAAGGCGGCGCTCGACGGCAAGTAGAATGACGGCGACCCGGACCGACCCACGGACGGCCTCCGTGGGTCGTGCCATTGACCCGAGGACGGCATGCGCTCACTCCTGTTGCTCCTGGCACTCGCGACGCCGGCCCTGGCGCAGAAGAAGAAGCTCACGTTCGCCGACGTGGCCGACGTGTCGGCGACCATCGAGCCGCAACGGGCGCAACCGGGCGACACGGTGACGTTCAAACTCACCATCACCCCAAAGCAGAACTTCTGGACTTACCCGACCGGCAAGAATGTCTTCGGCCTCCCGAAGACCGGCGACGTGGTGTTCGACCCGAAATTCGCCGACCCGCCCAACCCGGAAACAAAAACGGACGAGATGGGCTTGCCGGAAGACTACTACCCGGCCGGCGGGACGTGGGAGTTCAAGGGCCGGGTGTCGCCGACCGCCACGCCGGGGAAAAAGACGGTCGCGCTCACGGGCACGAAGCTCCAGGTCTGCGACAAGCAGAATTGCTACTACTCGAGTGCGGCGACCACGCCGACGGCGGAGATCGAGGTTCTCGCGGGGGCCGCCCCGCCCCCTCCCTCGGCGATGCCGCCGCGAGGCCTGCCGCCGGAGAGCGCGAACAGCCAGCCGCAAGCCGTCCCGCTCGGGCCGCCGAAGGTGGAGCCGCCCGCCCCCGCGCACAAGGGCGTTATCAAGAAGAACGCCGTCCCCGTCGCCCAGCACAAGGCCGCACTCGACGACCTCGCGGCCCGGATCGAGAAGGAATCGACCGCCGGCCACCTGCCGACGACGAACCTCTGGGGCTTCCTCGCGACGGCCGCCGTGTGGGGCTGGATTTCGCTCGTCACCCCCTGCGTCTTCCCGATGATCCCAATCACCGTCAGCCTGTTCCTCAAGCAGGGGAACAAGTCCACGAAGGACGTGCTGAAGTTGGCGACCGTCTACTCGCTCACGATCATCCTCGTCATCGGCCTGTCGGCCGTCGCGTTCCTGAAGACGTTCCGCGAACTCAGCACGAACCCGGTCATGAACATCGGCCTCGGCGTGCTTCTCGTCGTGTTCGCGCTGTCGCTGTTCGGCATGTTCGACATCGCGCTGCCCGGCTTCCTACTACGGTACACCGAGAAGAAGCGGGGCGCGGGCGGCATGATCGGCACCGTGTTCGGCGCGCTGGCGTTCAGCATCGTCAGCTTCACCTGCGTGGCCCCGTTCCTCGGCGGGTTCGCGGGCATGGCCGCGTCGGGGCAGTTCAGCACGCTCCAACTCGTCCTCGGCGGGCTGGTGTTCGCGACCGCGTTCGCCTCGCCGTTCTTCGTCCTCGCGATGTTCCCCAGCCTGCTCAAGAAGCTGCCCAAGTCCGGCGGCTGGCTCGACACGATCAAGGCCGTCATGGGCTTCCTCGAAGTCGCGGCCGCGCTCAAGTTCTTCCGCACGGCCGAGCTGCTCCTGCTGCCGCGGACGGAATACTTCACCTACGAGGTTTGCCTCGCCGGGCTGATCGTCACGTCCGGCGTGTGCGGGCTGTACCTCTTGAACGTGTTCCGGCTGCCGCACGACGAGGAGCGGCCGAACATCGGCGTCGGCCGGCTCATGTGGGCGCTCGCGTTCCTCGGGCTGGCCGTCTACCTCGCGCCTGGTCTGTTCAAAACGAGTGAAGGTAAGGCGCAACGGCCGCGGGGCGTGGTGTACGCCTGGGTCGATGCGTTCCTGCTGCCGGACGCCAGCCCGGACCTGCCGTGGAACAGCGACCTGCCGGCCGCGGTCGCGCAGGCACGGAAGGAGACCGGCCAGAAGCGGTTCGTGTTCGTGGACTTCACCGGCGAGTCGTGCCAGAACTGCAAGTACAACGAGAACAACGTCTTCCCCCGGCCGGAGATCGACCCGGTGTTACGGGGCTACACGCTGGCCGCGATGTACACCGACAAGGTTCCGACGGACTTCTACCATACGCCGCCGGCCGAGGACGCCAGCCGGGCCGAGGCGGCGGAGAACGCCGAGTTCCAGCGGAAGGTGTTCCGGGACGAGGCGCTGCCGCTGTACGCGATCCTCGAACCGCTGCCGGACGGCAAGGTGCGGGTCGTAGGCGTGTACGACGAGGGGAAGATCAACGACCCGGCCCGGTTCGCAGAATTCCTGAAGAAGTCGCTCGGTAAGTGATTCAATGGCCCGGTTCACGAATGTCGCGCTCTACAAGTTCACGCCGCTCGACGACCTGAAACCCCTCCGCGACCGGCTTCTCGGGCGGTGTCGCGAAGGGAACCTCAAGGGGTCCGTCCTCCTCAGCACCGAGGGCATCAACCTCTTCGTCGCGGGGCTTCAACCGGGACTCGACCGGCTCCTCACGGAGTTGCGGGCCGTGCCCAATCTCGGCGAACTGGACCCGAAACTCAGCTACAGCGACGAGCAACCGTTCACGCGGATGCTGGTGAAGATCAAGAAGGAGATCATCGCGTTCGGCGTGCCCGGCATCGACCCGGCCCGGCGGCCGTCGCCGCGGGTGTCGCCCCGCGAGCTGAAGCGGTGGCTCGACGAGGGGCGGCCGGTCACGCTGCTCGACACGCGCAACAACTTTGAAGTAGACCTCGGAACGTTTCGCAACGCCCGCGCCATCGGCGTCGGCCATTTCCGCGAGTTCCCACACGCCGCCGACGCGCTACCGGACGAGTTGAAATCACGGCCGGTCGTCACGTTCTGCACCGGCGGCATCCGGTGCGAGAAGGCCGCGCCGTACCTCGAACGCCTCGGGTTCGAGCAGGTCTTCCAGCTCGACGGCGGCATCCTGAAATACTTCGAGGAGTGCGGCCGCGACCACTACGACGGCGAGTGCTTCGTCTTCGACAAGCGGGTCGGCCTAGACCCGAGCTTGCAGGAGTCCGACACGGCCCTCTGTTTCGTGTGCCAGTCGCCGCTCGGCGAGGCGGACCGCCGCGACCCGCGGTACGTCGAAGGCGTCTCGTGCGCCCACTGCGTCCGTAGCGACGAGGAACGCCGTCGCGCGGGGATGGCGCACCACGAGAAGTTGCTTCGCGAAGTGACGACACCGTTGCCGGGTGACGCGCCCTACGAGAACGTTCGCCCGTTGGTCGTGCCGCGGCGGTGGGCGAACGCCTCGCTCGTCGAGTACCTGCACGGCATCCTCGGTCACATTTCCATCGAGCACTGGCGAACCGAATGCGATGCCGGCCGCGTTCTGGGCCGGGATCACCGGCCGGTGACGGCGGAACACGTCGTCAAGGACGGCGACCGGTACTTCCACCTCCAACCGAGAGCCGCCGAGCCGGCTGTGAACGCGGACATCCGCATCCTGCACGAGGACGAGGCGATCGTCGTCCTGAACAAGCCGGCCCCGCTGCCGATGCACCCGTGCGGGCAGTTCAACAAGAACTCGCTGCAAATGATCCTGCGGCAGGTGTACGCTCCGCAACGGCCGCGGCCGGCGCACCGGCTGGACGCGAACACCACCGGCGTCGTCGTGTTCACCCGCACGGCCCACTTCGCGAAGCTCGTGCAGCCGCAGTTCGAGCGCGGCGAGGTGGAGAAACAATACCTGGCCCGGGTCGTCGGCCACTCCCCGGCGGACGAGTTCACCTGTGATGCACCGATCCAGGAGTCGGCGACGGAGGCCGGTTCCCGCGGAGTGCAAGAGGACGGGCTGTCGGCCCGCACCGACTTCCGGGTGCTACGCGGGTTCGAGGACGGGACGACGCTCTTGGAGGTGACGCCGCGGACCGGGCGGACGAATCAGATTCGCGTCCACCTGTGGTACCTCGGTTTCCCAATCGTCGGCGACCCGATGTACCGGCCGAACGGCGAGCGGGCGGACAAGCAAACGCTCGACGTGTCCGACCCGCCGATGTGCTTGCACGCCCACCGGCTGACGTTCACGCACCCCGTCCGAAACGAGCGGGTCACGTTCGAGGCCGACCCGCCCGAGTGGGTTACCCGCGGATGACCCACTGGGCCAGGTCCTTCAACTTTGCGGATTTCCCCTGCATCAGGAACCCGACGCGGAAGATGCGGCCGGCCGCCCAGACGCACGCCACGGTCGCTGCCGCGGTGATGGCCACGCCCGCGAGCAGCTGGACCAGCGGCACGCCCGGCGGGACGCTCTGGCGGGCGACCAGGATCATCGGGGCGCTCGTCGGGAACAGCGACGCCGCGACCGCGAGCTTCCCGTGCGGGTCCATCAGGATCGGGCCGATCGCGAACATCGGCATCACGATGAAAAACATCACCGGCGTCAACAGCGTCTGCGTGTCCTTCACGTCCTGCGCCGCCGCGCCGACGGCGATGAAGATCGAGCCGAACATCATCAGGGCCATGGTCAGGAAGACGAAGAACCAGAAGATCAGCCCCGGCGTGATGGCGTCGGTCAGGCCGTAGCGGGCCGCGAGGAAGTACCCGCCGCCGAAGTAGATCACGGCCGTCGTCAGCGAGATGCCGACGACGCCGAGCAGCTTCCCGGACATCAGCTCGAACGGCGTCACGGACCCGAGCAGGACCTCCGCGATCCGCTGGCCCTTCTCCTCGACGATGCCGTTCATCGCCGGGGACGCGCCGAACATGATGACCACGAACATCATCGCGATCAGCACGCCGGGCAGCAGGAAGTTCAGAATCCGCTTCTCGTCGGCCGCGTCCTCGATCGCGCCGGTCTGCGGGTTCTTCGTCGTCAGCCCCTTCGCCTGGAGCGGGACCGGCTGCTGGAGCGCCTTGACCTTGTTCACGTCGTACTTCTCGGCCGCGAACCGCTCCCGCTGGACGGCGTCGTTGATCCGCCGCTCCAGGTACCGGCCGATGAACCCCTCGCCCGGCTTCTTCGACTGCAACCGGATCGCCTGCCCGTCCGTCGCCTTCTCCGGGTTCAGGTCCGCCCGCGGGGCGAACACGTCCGCGCCGATTTCCAGGAACGCCTCGATCTCGTCCCGGCTGACCCGCTCGGACAGCTCGAACCGCTGCTGCCGCACGGCCTCCGGCGTGTTCTCTCCGGGGGGGACGACCTCCAGCTTCAGGGCCGGGTGGATCCGCGCGCCGGTCGTCGGGTCGTTGATGATGACCTCGTTGTACGTCGTCACGTCCGCGACGAGTGCGGCCGCGACCCGGCCGCCGGGCGACCGGTCCACCACGGCGTAGGTCTTCTCCGAGTTGTCGTCGAGCTTCTTCGTCAGCGCCTGGAGGCCGATGCTCGCCGTCATCATCACCGGCATGAGCACCAGCGAAATGATGAACGCCTTCGTCTTCACGCCGGCGAGGTATTCCCGCTTCGCGATCGTCAAAATCTTCCGCATGGGTCACTCGGTGGGGTCTTTCGGGTCCGCGATGCGGACGAAGATGTCGTGGAGCGTCGGTCGGGTTTGCTCGAACTGCCGCACCGCCCCGCGGCGCATCAGTTCCTGGAGGACCGCCTGGCTGTCGGTCCCCTTCGCGAGCCGGAGTTCCTGATACCGGCCGTAGTCGGTCGCCGTCTCGACGCCGAACAGCCCGGCGAGCGAACCGCCTTCCACCCGGACGCGGAGGGTGTCGAACCCGTAGGCGCTCTGGATCGAGTCGAGCGTGCCGTCGAGAACCTTCTTCCCCTTGTAGATCATGAACACGAAGTCGCACAACTGCTCGGCGACGGCCATGTTGTGCGTCGAGAAGATGATCGTCTTCCCCTCCTTGCGAAGGTCGAGGATCGCCTTGCGGAACAGGTTCTCGTTCACCGGGTCGAGGCCGCTGAACGGCTCGTCGAGGATGATGAGGTCGGGGTCGGTGACGACGGCCGAGATGAACTGCACCTTCTGCGACATGCCCTTCGAGAGCTGATCGACCTTCTTGTCCGCGGCGTGGGCCAGCTCCATCCGCTCCAGCCACTGCTCGATCCGCTGCTGCGGCTGCCGCATCCCCTTGAGTTCCGCGTAGAACCGCAGCACGTCGCGGACCTTCATCTGCTTGTAGAGGCCGCGCTCTTCCGGCAGGTACGTCACGCGGTTCGCGGCAGCGTGCCACGAGTCGTCGTCGAGGACGCGGATCAACCCCCGGTCCGGGAGGTAGATGCGCATAATCATCCGCAGCGTCGTCGTCTTGCCGGACCCGTTCGGGCCGATGAACCCGTAGATGGTCCCGGTCGGCACGACGAGGCTGAGGTCATCGACCGCGACCTGCGGGCCGAACGTCTTCGTCACCTGGTCGATTTCGACGGCCGGTGTCATGTGCCGACTCGTGGGGAAGGGGAGCGTCTGGTGCGGTATTCGCCGGGCGTGCTGAAATCTTCTTTGAAATTCTCGTTGGTGGGCAAGTCCATTTCTGGTACGAATGCCGTCAGCCCTTCGGAGGCGGTCATGGCCCATTCTCGCATCTCCCGGCGGACGGCCCTCGGCGGCACGGCCGCCCTCCTCGGCACGCTCGCCGCCGGCTCCCTTTCGGCCGCCGAGGGCGGGCCGCGCATCCTCGTCGTCGTCGGGCCGAGTTCGCACCCGCCGGGCACGCACGAGGTCGCGGCCGGCGGCCGACTTCTCAAACATTGCCTGGAAGCCGCCGGTGCGAAGGCCGATGTCATCACCGATTGGCCCGCCGATGCGAAGTCCCTCGCGGACGTGGCGTCCGTCGTGTTCATTGGCGACCTGTTCCCGCCGGAGGTGATGAAGGACCGCGACCGGATCATGGCCGACCTGACGGCAATGATGAACCGCGGCTGCGGCCTCGTCTGCCTGCACTACGCGACCGGGCTGGAAGCGAAATTCGTGAAGGACGACGGCGACCACCCGCTCTTGCACTGGATGGGCGGCTACTTCGCGACGCGGTGCAACCACCACAAGTCCGTGGCGAAGGTGTTCAAGGAGGCCACCATCGAGCCGGCCGGAGATCATCCGGTCCTCCGCGGGTGGAAGGCGTTCGAGCTGCACGACGAGCCGTACATCAACAACTACTTCGGCAAGGGCGGCCCGGCGAAGAACGTGACCGCCTTGGCGACGGCGATGCTGCCGCCGGACGCGCCGAAGAAGGAGACGGTCGCGTGGGCCACAGAGCGGGCGGACGGCGGCCGCGGCGTCGGCATCGTGATGCCGCACTTCTACAAGAACTGGAACATCGACGCCCTCCGCACGCTGGTCCTCAACGCCATCGTCTGGACGGCGAAGCGCGACGTGCCGACGGACGGCGTTCAGACGAACCTGCCGGTGCTGGAAACGTTCAAGCCCGCGGCCGTCGAAGTGCCGGTGAAGAAGAAATAACCTCCCCGAGATTCCCCATGTTCATGCGTCTCGCCGCGGTCGTCGCGGCCTGTTTCGCCGTCACGCATCTCGCCGCCGCGAAGCCGAACGTCATCGTCATCCTGACGGACGACCAAGGCTGGGGCGACCTCAGCGTCAACGGCAACACGAACCTCCGCACGCCGCACCTCGACTCGCTGGCGCGGGACGGGGCGATGTTCGAGCGGTTCTTCGTACAGCCGGTCTGCTCGCCGACGCGGGCCGAGTTTCTGACCGGCCGCTACCACCCCCGCGGCGGCGTCCGCGGCGTCACGTCCGGCGGCGAGCGGCTGAACCTCGACGAGCGGACCGTCGCCGAGAGCTTCCAGAAGGCCGGGTACGCGACGGCCGCGTTCGGCAAGTGGCACAACGGGTCGCAGTACCCGTACCACCCCCGCGGCCGCGGGTTCGGCGAGTACTTCGGGTTCACCGCCGGGCACTGGGCCGACTATTTCGATGCCCCGCTCGACCACGACGGGAAGGACGTGAAAGGCAAGGGCTACCTGCCGGACGAGCTGACGGACCGGACCATCGCGTTCGCGAAGAAAGCGACGGCCGCGGGCACGCCGTTCTTCGTCTACCTGACGTACAACACGCCGCACTCGCCGATGCAGGTTCCGGACGAATACTGGGCGCGGTACGAGAAGGCCGAGCTGAAGCTCCGCGGCGCGACGGGCAAGGAGAACGTCGAGCACACCCGCGCGGCCCTCGCGATGTGCGAGAACATCGACCGCAACGTCGGCCGCCTCCTCACGGCCCTCCACGATCAGAAGATCGAGGAAGACACGATGGTCATTTATTTCGCGGACAACGGGCCGAACGGCCCGCGGTGGAACGGCGGCATGAAGGGCGTGAAGGGGACCACGGACGAGGGCGGCGTCCGGTCGCCGCTGCACGTCCGCTGGCCGGGGCGGGTCAAGCCCGGCACGGTCGTGAAGCCAGTCGCCGCGGCCATCGACTTGATGCCGACGCTCCTCGCACTGGCCGGCGTCCCCCGCGTCGGCGAGAAGCCGCTCGACGGCATCGACCTGTCACCGTGGCTGCTCGGCAAGGGGACGCTGCTGCCGGACCGCGTCTTGTTCCAGACGTGGGCGGGCCGGGTGTCCGCGCGAACCCAGCGGTATCGGCTCGACAACGCCGGGAAGCTCTTCGACATGATCGACGACCCGAATCAGACCCGCGACGTGAGCGGCGACAAGCCGGACGAGGCGAAGAAGCTCCGCGACGCGGTGACAACGTGGAAGACGGACGTGGGCGTGCCGCAGAAGGCGGACGACCGGCCGTTCCCGGTCGGGCACAAGGACTGGACGCGGGCCGTAATCCCGGCGCGGGACGGTGTGCCGGTCGGCGGCGTGAAACGGAGCGCGTCGGCCCCTAATTGCTCGTACTTCACGAACTGGACGACGACGAAGGACGCCATGACCTGGAGCGTCGAGGTCGCCGAGGCGGGCCGGTACGATGCGGTCGTGAACTATACGTGTGCGGCGGCGGATGTCGGTTCGACGGTCGAGTTGAAGCTCGGCGACGCGGCGTGGACCGGCACGGTCGCCGAGGCGTTCGAGTCGCCACTACGGGGCAAGGAGATCGACCGGGTGAACCGCGGGGCGGAGTCGTACATGAAGGACTTCCGCCCGCTATCGCTGGGCACGGTCACGCTGCCAAAAGGCCGTGGCACGCTGACCCTCCGCGCGACGAACGTGGCCGGCAAGGCCGTGGCCGACGTGCGGGCGGTGGAGCTAATACGGAAGCCGTGACTTACTTCCCCTTCGCCTCCGGCTTCGGGGCTTGCTCGCGCTCCTCTTTCGTTGTCTTCTCCTTCACGACCGACTGCACGATCCCGTTGAACACGAACTTGAACGTGCCGTGCGACTGGCCGCGGAACAGCACCTGCGGGCCGAACATCGCCAGCCGGCCGTCGCCGACCCGCGCGTCCACGACCGCGGTGCCGCCTTCGAGGTACTCTTGCCCCCACGCCCAGCCGCTCCGCAGCGGCGACTTCGTGTCGAACCACGCGACCTTCCGCACGCCCCTAGCGGCCGCCCCGCTCGTCAGCCGGAACGTCGGACTCATCGAGAACATCACGTCTACTTGATCCTCCAGGCCCCACGCCAGTGGGTGCGACGGATCAACCTTCACCCGTAGCACGGACGACGGCACGTAATACTTGCTCGACGCGAACGGCCGTTCCTTCGTGTCCTCGTCCAGCTCGACGAGGTGGTTCGCGACCGGCAGCCCCAGGTCGCGGCCGATGCGGGAGGAACTGCCGATGGTTAGGATCGTGCCGCCGGCTTCCAGGAACTTCCGCAACTGCGGCAGCGTCTTCGTCGGCGTGATGCTCCCGCCGCGGCGGTCGCGGGCGGCGTCCTCCTTCGCCGGTTCTTTCGGTTCCTTCATCGGCTCTTCCTTCGGGTCGCCCGGCCCGGCCGGGCCGCCGGCATACGCGCCGTCAACCAGGACGATCACGTCGTACTTCTCGCGGAGGCTGCCCTTGTCCAGGTCCGCCGAGTACACGACCTCGAAAGGGAACTCGAACTGTTCAAAAATCCACCGCGTCCACCCCGACGGCATCGACCCGCCGTACCGGTCCCACAGGGCGATGCGAGGTTGCTTCAACACGACCGCCGAACCGGGCTTGGTTCGGGTTCCGACGAACGGCGTGCCGACCTCGGCCGCGATCTTCTCCACGACGGCGGCCGTCGTTTCCTTCTTCGGAACGAAGAACGTGCCCGCCGGGATCGTCGTGCCGCTGAGGGTCAGTGGTTCCTGCAGCCGCCGGACTTCCTCGTTCGCCTTGTGTAGTCGGTTCACGGCGCGGAAAGCGTCGTTCGCCTTCGGACTGAGGAAGAAGCCGACGGCCTCCTCCGCGTTCGTGACCTTCGCGGGCGGCGGCGAAATGGCCAACTCCGCGATCTCCTCGAACGGGCCGTCGAACCCGGTGAGCACGCGGTCGAACTTCAGCCCCATCTGGAATGCCGGCGTGTACCCGGCCGAGTCGTAGGGGCGGATCGGCGGGCCGCCGGGGTAGGCGAAGTCGTTCGGGTGGTCCTGCGGCTCGAACATGTCCAGCACGTGGGCGCGGAACGCCTGGGCGGACTTCACCACGTAAGACCCCTTCGGGTACTTCTGGTCGTTCACGGCGAAGTCGGCCGTCGCGCGGTGGACCGTCACGCCCGTGCCGAGGAGCGCGTTCACGAACTTCGTCGCGGTCGGGAAGTCCGGCTGGTCGGCCGGCAGGATGTAGCCGCGGGCGTCGCGGCGGTCCGGCTGCTGGAAGAGGCGGTCGAACTCGACGCCGCCGGTCCCGCGGGCCGCCCCGCGTCCGCCGGCCCGTTGCTTCACCGCCGCGTCCACGACCCTCGGCGTGATCGTCCAGCTGTCGCGGTTCCCCTTTTCGATGGCGTTCCTCCCCATTCGCCAGATGTTGAACAGCAACTGCTCACGGTGGCGGGAGGCGTAGTCGAGGACGGCCTTATTCGCGGTAACGGAGTAATCGACCGACTGCCGGAACCGCCACGGCTGCGGCTTGATCGGCGCGAGGTAGTCGCCCTTTGGGAGCTGCTTCTCGCTGACGAGTGGGATCGAGGTCGGCGTCGGGCTGCCGATGGTCTCCGTCAGGATGCCGATCATGTTGTGGAACGACGCCGTGGTGCGGAGGCCGCCGTTGAACCACGTCGAGTACGGCGCGCCGGACCGGATCGTCGCGCCGGGCTTGCCTTCGACGAGGAACCGCTGGATCATGGCCGCCCCGACCGCGTCGATACCGTTGAGGACGAGCGGGTCGCAGAAGTAGTTGAACGGGTCGCGGAACGGCGGGCAGAACAGCACCGTCCCGGCCGGGCCGGTCTGGTGGTGGTTGTACATGACCTGCGGGAACCACTCGCGGTACATGAACCGGTTCATGTTCTTAGTCTCGGCCTGCGTGTTCGCGTAGAAGTCGCGGTTGTTGTCGTGGCCGACGTACTTCTGGTACAGCCGCGGCAGCCCGGCCAGCGTCCGCTTCGTCGGCTCCTTTTCCTTCATGTACCAGTCCGCGACGAGGTCGTGCCCGTCCGGGTTCGCGTGGACGAAGAGGATGACCACGTCGTTGAGGATGCGGAGCGTCTCGTCGTCGTCCGCGGAGAGGAACTGGTAGACGGTCTCGATCAGCACCTGGGCGCAGAGCGTCTCGCTGGCGTGCAGCCCGCCGTCGATCCAGACGACGGCCTTCCCGTCCGCGGCCAGCTTCTTCGCCTCGGCCGCGGTCACTCCCCCTGCGAGTGCCAGCTT
Source organism: Limnoglobus sp. (assembly GCF_059499385.1). Lineage (NCBI taxonomy): Bacteria > Pseudomonadati > Planctomycetota > Planctomycetia > Gemmatales > Gemmataceae > Limnoglobus > Limnoglobus sp. The sequence continues at coordinate 77,438 of NZ_JCABYM010000157.1, forward strand.
TCGCGAGGTCGCCTTGTACTCGGCGAGCTTCTTGTGGTTCGCCGGCGACGTAACGATGGCGGCGATCTGCGGCCGGCCCTCTTCCGTCTTGCCGACCGTGACGAGTTTCATCCGGTCGGACTCTTTTTCGAGCTTCTCCCAGTACCCTTTGAGCTGCTGGTAGTTCGCGAGGCAATAGTCGTCGCCGACGTTGAACCCGAGGTACTGCTTCGGCGTGGTGATCGCCTTGTCCTGGGCGGCAAGGGGAAGAGAGACGAGTAACAACAGGAGCGCTGACGGCACGCGGGAGCGGGGCATGGTGCAATTCCTTGAGACGAGACTTTCAGGCGGAGTGTTCGGCAGGAAGAGGTGAAGTGAGTGTACGCGGACCATTGAACGACTTGTAGGGCTACAATTTCGCTAGCCCTTCCTCTCTCCCCGGACGTGTCATGACCGCCTCTTCCGACCGCCGCTCGTTCCTGCAAACCGCGTCCCTCGGCGTCGGGGGCCTGTCGTTCCTGGCCGTCCTCCCGCCGGTCGCCGCGGCCGATACGAAACTCGATCCGAACCTCGTGCGGCTCGATACCGGTATCGAGCCGCTCGTGAAGTTGCTCGAAGAGACGCCGCGGGACAAACTCTTGGAGGAAGTCGCGGCGCGAATCAAAAAAGGTCTGGCGTACCGCGACGTGTTGGCGGCCCTGCTGCTGGCCGGCGTGCGGAACATCCAGCCGCGGCCGAACGTCGGGTTCAAGTTCCACGCCGTCATGGTTGTCAACTCGGCGCACCAGGCGGCGCTCGCCGGGCCGGACGGCGACCGGTGGCTGCCGATGTTCTGGGCGCTCGACAACTTCAAGAGTGCCCAGGCGCAGAACATCAAGGAGAGCGGCTGGCGGATGAAGCCGGTGGAGGAGATGAACCTGCCACCGGCGCGGAAGGCGCGTGACGCATTTGTGGCGGCGATGACGGATTGGGACGAGCCGCGAGCGGACGTGGCGGCCGCGGCCGTCGCGCGGACGATGACGGCGAACGAGGCGTTCGACCTGTTCGCCCGGTTCGGCTGCCGGGATTTCCGTGACATCGGGCACAAGGCGATCTTCGTGGCGAACGCCTTCCGCACGCTCCAGGTGATCGGCTGGCACCACGCCGAGCCGGTACTGCGGTCGCTGGCGTTCGCGCTCCTGAAGCACGACGCGAAGGGGAAGCCGGACGGCGACCTGGCGGCCGACCGCGTGGGGATTCGCAACGCCGACCTCGCCCGCAAGTTCGCCCCGACCTGGCGGGACGGGAAGCCGAGTCCCGAGGCGACGGCCGACCTGATGGCCGCGATCCGCGACGGCTCCGAGGGCGACGTGAGCGACAAGGTGCTGGCCGCGGTCAACGGGGGCGTCGCGCCGCAGGCGGTGTGGGACGCGGTGTTCTTGTCGGCCGGGGAGTTGCTGATGCGGCAGCCGGGGATCGTCGGGCTGCACACGCTGACGACGGCGAACGCGCTGCACTACGCCTTCGCCACGACCGGCGACGACGAGGCGCGGAAGCTGTTGCTCCTCCAGGCGGCGGCGTTCCTGCCAATGTTCCGCAAGGCGATGGGCGACCGCGGCAAGGTCGCGGAGATGCGCATCGACAAGCTCGAAGCCGACCGTGCGGGCGACGTGGACGGCGTCTTTGCGATGCTGTCGAAGGACAAGGCGAAGGCGGCGCGGATGGCCCTCGGTTATTTGAACGCGAACCCGGCGGGCGGGAAGGGACTGATCGACGCGGGCCGGCGGCTGATCTTCCTGAAAGGGACCGACTCGCACGACTACAAGTTCAGTTCCGCGGTGATGGAGGACTACGCGAACGTCTCGCCGGCGTCGCGTGACCGGTTCCTGGCGGCGAGCCTGTTCTGGCTGAAGGGGTCGGCCGCGAACGACTCGAAACTGGTCGAGCGAACGCGGGCGGCGCTTTCGTAATGTGGAACCCGGAGCGGTAGCGACGGGGTGTCTGGCGCGGCCAGACACCCCGTCGCTACCGCTCCGGGTTCTACGGGCGTTGGCCCGTGCTTTTCTCCCGCCAGTGGGGTATCATTCCACTACCTTCCCCACACCGTTCGTCCCGCTTCGCACCATGCACCGACTCTTCGTTCTCCTCGGCCTCGTGCTGGCCGTGCCCGCCGCGGGTGCGGACCCCATCGACTTCGGCCGTGACGTGCTGCCGATTTTGTCCGAGAACTGCTTCCACTGCCACGGGCCGGACGAGAAGGCTCGCAAGGCCGACCTCCGGGTCGACACGAAGGACGGGGCCGAGGCCGTCATCACGCCGGGCAAGAGCGCCGACAGCGACCTGATTCAACGGCTTACTTCGACCGAGAAGTCGAAGCTGATGCCGCCCGCGAAGTCGAACCGCAAGCTCACGGCGAAACAGATCGAAACGCTCACCCGCTGGGTGGACGGCGGCGCGGCGTGGGGCACGCACTGGGCTTTCGCGCCGGTCAAGCGACCGACCGGCGACACCATCGACCACTTCATTCACAAGAAGCTCGAACAATCCGGACTGAAGCCGTCGCCGGAAGCGTCCCGCGAGGCGCTGATCCGCCGCGTGACGCTCGACCTGACCGGGCTGCCGCCGACGCTCGACGAGATCGACGCCTTCCTCAAGGACGACTCGCCGACGGCTTACGAGAAGGTCGTCGATCGGCTGCTCGCGTCGCCGCGGTACGGCGAACGGATGGCGTGGGAGTGGCTCGACGCCGCCCGGTACGCGGACAGCAACGGCTACCAGGGGGACGGCGAGCGGACCATGTGGCCGTGGCGGGATTGGGTGGTGCGCGCGCTCAACGCCGACATGCCGTTCGACCAATTTACCGTCGAGCAAATCGCCGGCGACCTTCTGCCGAAACCGACGCGGGACCAGCAACTCGCGACGGCGTTCAACCGCAACCACATGATCAACGGCGAGGGCGGCCGCATCGCCGAGGAGAACCGCGTCGAGTACGTGTTCGACCAGACGGAAACCGTCGGCACCGTCTGGCTGGGCCTGACACTGAACTGCTGCCGCTGCCACGACCACAAGTTCGACGCGCTCGCGCAGAAGGATTACTACTCGCTGTCCGCGTACTTCAACCAGACGCCGGTGACCGGGAGCGGCGGGAGCGGGCAGACCGCGCCGGTCCTCGACTTCGCCACGCCGGAACAGGAGAAGCGGAAGGCGGACACGGCGAAGGCGTACGCGGACGCGGCGAAGATGCTCCAAGAAGCCGAGGCGAAGCTGCGGCTCGCGGGGATGGTCGAGAAGGACGGGAAGCTGCAATCGACGCTGCCGCAGGTCATCGAGTCGTCGCTGCGGAAGGGGCCGAACGACCGGGTGGACGCGAACTTCGACGAGCTGGCGAAGTTCTACAAGGACTCGCACCCGGAGTACGTGAAGCAACTGCCGGAGGTGCGGCGACTCAAGAGGCTCCGCGACGAAGCGGCGGCGAGCGTGCCGAAGGTCATGGTCATGCAAGACATGGCCAAGCCGCGGGACACGTTCGTCCTGAACCGCGGGTCTTACGAGAAGAAGGAACAGAGGGTGACGGCCGACGTGCCAGCCAGCCTGCCGCGGCTGCCGATGGACGCGCCAGCGAACCGGCTCGCGCTCGCGCGGTGGCTCGTGTCGCCGGACAACCCGCTCACGGCGCGTGTCACGGTCAACCGGCAGTGGCAGCTTTTCTTCGGGACCGGCCTCGTCAAGACGGCCGACGACTTCGGCGTGCAGGGCGAGCGGTCGACGCACCCGGAACTGCTCGACTGGTTGGCGGCCGAGTTCGTGGCGAAGGGGTGGTCGCTGAAGGCGCTTCACAGGATGATCGTGACGAGCGCGACCTACCGGCAGTCCTCGAAGGTCACGCCGGAGCTACTGCAGCGCGACCCGGACAACCGGCTACTCGCCCGCGGACCGCGGTATCGGCTGCCGTCGTGGATGCTCCGCGACCAGGCACTCGCCGCGAGCGGCCTGCTCGTCGGCACGGTCGGCGGGCTGCCGGTGAAGACGTACCAGCCGGCGGGCATCTGGGAGGAGGCGACGTTCGGCAACAAGCAGTACCGGCAGGACCACGGCGACGCGCTCTACCGGCGGAGCCTGTACGTGTTCTGGCGGCGGATCGTCGGGCCGACGATGTTCTTCGACACCGCGAACCGCCAGACGTGTGCCGTAATGACGACCCGCACGAACACCCCGCTACACGCGCTGACGACGCTCAACGACATCACGTTCGTGGAGGCCGCCCGCGCGCTCGCGCAGCGGGCGACGGGAGCGAAGGCGGACGACAAACTTGGCCTCGCGTTCCGATTGGTCACGGGCCGCAAGCCGACGGCGGCGGAAGCGAAGTTGCTTCAGGAAAGCCTGGAAAAACAGCGAAAGCTGTTTACCGCTGACACGGCGAGCGCCAAGAAACTGCTCGCCGTCGGCGAGTCGAAGCGGAACGAGAAGCTCGACGCCGTCGAGCACGCGGCGATGACGGCCGTGTGCCTGATGATCCTCAACCTTGACGAGGCGCTGTCGAAACAATGACGCCGCTCGCGGAATACCAACGCCACCTGACCCGCCGCCAACTGTTCGGCCGCACGGCCGTCGGCATCGGCACGGCCGCGCTCGCGTCCCTGCTCGCGAACGACGCGCGGGCCGACGCGCTCCCCGGTTTGCCGCACGTCGCGCCGAAGGCGAAGCGGGTCATCTACCTGTTCCAGAACGGCGCGCCCTCGCACGTCGATCTGTTCGACTACAAGCCGGAGCTGACGCGGCAGAAAGGGAAGCAGATCCCCGATTCCGTCGTCGGCGGGCGGCGGTTCAGCACCATGACCGGCGGGCAGGCGGTGCGGCCCTGCCTGCCTGAGATCACGAAGTTCAAGCAGCACGGCCAGAGCGGGGCGTGGGTGTCTGATTTCATGAGCCACACGGCCGGGGTCGCGGACGACCTGTGCTTCGTGAAGTCGATGCACACGGAGCAAGTGAACCACGCCCCAGCGATCTGTTTCCTGCTCACCGGCGGCGAGATGCCCGGCCGGCCGAGCATGGGCGCGTGGTTGACCTACGGCCTCGGCTCGGAGAGCGAGAACCTGCCCGGGTACGTGGTCATGACCTCCCGCGACAAGGAGGCGTCGTGCGGGCAAATCTTCTACGACTTCTACTGGGGCAACGGGTTCCTGCCCTCGCGGTTCCAGGGCGTCCAGTTCCGCGGCAGCGGCGACCCGGTGCTGTACCTGTCGAACCCGCCCGGCGTCACCCGCGACGGCCGCCGGGCGATGCTCGACGACCTCGCGAAGATGAACGAGCTGACGCACCAGGACTTCGGCGATCCGGAAGTGGCGACGCGGATCTCGCAGTACGAGATGGCCTACCGGATGCAGGCGAGCGTGCCGGACCTGACGGACCTCAGCCAGGAGTCGGCGAAGACGCTGGACATGTACGGCCCGGACGTGCGGCGGAAGGGGTCGTTCGCGTACAACTGCCTGCTCGCCCGGCGGCTGGCCGAGCGGGGCGTGCGGTTCGTGCAGCTCATGCACGCCGGGTGGGACCAGCACCGCAACCTGAACAACCAGCTCGTCGTCCAGTGCAAGGACACGGACCAGCCGTCGGCCGCGCTCGTGAAGGACTTGAAGCAGCGGGGCCTGCTCGACGACACGCTCGTGATCTGGGGCGGCGAGTTCGGCCGCACGCCGTTCCTGCAAGGCGACATCAAGGAGACGAAGAACTGGGGCCGCGACCACCACCCCTACGGGTTCACGGTCTGGATGGCCGGCGGCGGCGTAAAGGCCGGGACGACCTACGGCGCGACCGATGACTTCGGGTTCCAGGCGGCGGAGAACAAGGTCCACGTCCACGACTTCCAGGCGACCGTCCTCCGACTGCTCGGCATCGACCACGAGCGGCTGACGTTCAAGCACCAGGGCCGGCAGTACCGGTTGACCGACGTTCACGGCCACGTCGTCCCCGGTCTCTTGGCGTAAGACGTGCATGGCGGGCTGACATGAAAATCTTCCACTGCGATCACTGCCGCCACCTCGTGTTCTTCGAGAACTTGCAGTGCGTGAAGTGCGGCCACGTCCTCGCCTTCTTGCCTGACCTCGGAGTCATCGGCTCGCTCGACCCGCACGCGGAACCGCCCCTGTGGGAATCGCCGTTGCAGCGGGCGAAGGGGCGGACGTACCGGCTGTGCCAGAACTACGTCGAGCACAACACGTGCAACTGGGCGATGCGGTCGGAGGACGAGAACCCGCTGTGCGAATCGTGCCGATTGACGCGGGCCATCCCGGACCTGTCCGACCTGGCGAACAAGACGGCGTGGTACCGGCTGGAGGTGGCGAAGCGGCGGCTGGTCTACACGCTGAAGGCCCTCGGCTTGCCGCTGGACGGGCAGGCGTTCCAGTTCCTCGCGGACCCGGCCGACCCGCAGGCCCCGCGGGTGCTGACCGGGCACGCGGACGGCGTCATCACCGTGAACATCGCCGAGGCCGACGACGCCGAGCGGGAAAAGCGGCGCACGTCGTTGAACGAGCCGTTCCGGACGCTCCTCGGCCACCTCCGGCACGAGAGCGGGCACTTCTACTTCGACAAGCTGGTGGCGACGAACGAGGACGTGCTGCCGAAGTTCCGCGCCATGTTCGGCGACGAGCGGGCCGACTACGCCGCAGCGTTACAACGGCACTACGCCGACGGCGCGCCGCCGAACTGGGAGAACGACTTCATCTCGGCCTACGCGACGATGCACCCGTGGGAGGACTGGGCCGAGACGTGGGCGCACTACCTGCACATGGTGGACGCGATGGAGACGGCGTCCACCTGCGGGCTGTCGCTGTCCCCGCAGCGGCCGGACGAGCCAGAGCTGTCTGTGGTTGAGAACCCGGTCAGCGAAGGGACGCTGGCATTCGACGAGTTGATTGCCGGCTGGTATCCGGTGACGTACCTGTTGAACAACCTCAACCGCGGCCTCGGGTTGGTCGATGCGTACCCGTTCGTACTGTCAACCAGCGTCGTCGCGAAGCTGCGGTTCGTTCACGATCTGATCGCCGGGGTAAAGCCGTCCTTGCCGTAAACCGATAGGGGTTAATGCTGTTTTCTGCCCAACGGCAGTAACGACCATCATCCAAACAACGGAGGCTGTGTGAGTACCGAGCGCGCCTTGCTCGCCGCCATCCTCGCCAACCCTGACGACGATTTACCCCGGCTTGTTTACGCTGATTGGCTCGAAGAAAACGGCCGTCCGCGGCGGGCCGAGTTCATCCGGGTCGAATGCGAAACCGCTCGAACCAATCATGAATTACCCGCTTACGTGCAACTCCTCAGGCGCTCAGATCAATTGTCCAAAAGGAATGCCCAGCGGTGGTTTGGCCAGTTGGCAGACGAGGGCGTGTTTTATCATTTCATTACCTCTCGGGGGTTCGTAGAGTCGCTTGTGCTCTCCCTCGATTTATTCACTACTCACGCCGACGTAATTTCCAACCGTGCCCCGTTGTTGCGTGAGTTACACATCAGGACAGGTGGGGACTGGAGGGCGTTTTTTGCATCACCGGCTCTTTCGGCCATCCGCGCCCTGTCGTTCGAGGACGGCGTGTTCACCGACGATGCCGCCGAGGAATTGGCCGCAAGTAAACACACGACCGCACTCACCCGCTTAGAGTTGGACCGTCAACCACTCGGGCCAAATGGCGTGGCAGCCGTCGCAAGGGCTTCATTTCGAGCATTGGAGCGACTTTCTGTCGCCGAATGTGACATCGGCGACGACGGTGCGGAGGAACTGTTTGCCGCTGCGAATGTGCCGATACTCCGTGAACTCGACTTGAGCGAGAACGGGCTAACCGATGCTACGTGCTTGGCGTTGGCCGCATCTTGCCGTTTTGGGCGACTGGAACGATTGATACTTTGCAACAATCACATCACGGACGAGGGCGTTTCCGCGATGGCCGCGGCTCCACATCTAGATCAACTCCGCACCCTAAACCTGTACTCGAATCCGATCGGACCGAACGGCGGCCGGGCAATCCTAACGTCACGGCACTGGGCCGGGCTTATCGAGTTGAACTTGGTCGGTTGTGGGGTAGGGGTTGCGGTCGTAGGCGATCTCCGATGGGTCTATGGCGAGAAGGCTGTGAAGGCATAATTGGATAAGTTGTTGTTCGGAAGATCGAGGCTTAGGCCCAACCATGCTTCACTTGATACCGACCTCACAAGCCCAGTACCGTCTGATTCAATACACCTGCGCGTTCACGGCCACGTCGATTGTGTGCTCGCCGCCGCCGAGGATGACGCCCTTCACCGGGCTGACGTCGTCGTAGTCGCGGCCCCACGCGACGTGGATGTGGTTCTCGCCCGGAATCTGGTCGTTCGTCGGGTCGAGATCGACCCACCCGGAGTCGCCGCAGAACAGCGACACCCAGGCGTGCGACGCGTCGTTGCCGACGAGCCGCGGGCCGCCGGGCGGGGAGGTCGTCGAGAGGTAGCCGCTCACGTACCGAGCCGCCAACCCCAGCGACCGCAGGCAGGCGAGCTGAAGGTGCGCGAAGTCCTGGCAGACGCCGTGGCGGTTCGCGAACACGTCCTCGATGGGGGTCGATACCGTCGTCGATTTCGGGTCGTACCGGAAGTCCCGGTAGATGCGGTGCGTCAGGTCAAGGGCCGCGTCCAGGATCGGCCGCGTGCGTTCAAACGACGCCGCGGCGTACTCGGCGTATCGGCCGTCGAGCGGGATGTACTTCGAGGCGTAGGCGTACTGGGCGGCGTCGAACCACGCCCGCGAGCGGTCCTGCGGCAGCCTGTCGCGGACCTGTTCCCAGGCGTGCGACCCCTTCGCGTCCGGCGTGTACCGTGCCGTCAGCCGGACCGTATGGGTCGATTGAATCGTGAGCTGCTTGTGCGGCTCCTGGATGGTGAAGTGCGTGACCGCGTTGCCGAAGAAGTCGGCCCGCTCGTTCATCACCGCCGGGGCGGGGGTGATCTGGATTTCGCCCTGTTCGCACGCCTGCCACGGGGTTTCGCGGGGGACGAGGTGGGCCATGTTGTGGCAGAGCGTCACCGCTTCCGTGTACCGGAACCGCGTCGCGTGCGTGACCTGGTAGCGGATCATGATGCCGGCTCCGCGTGCGACAGGTGACGCGACTCCTGGAGGTGGCTCAGGTACTGCTGCGTCAGCGTGTCTGATAGCTGCGGAATCCACTGGCCGAGTTTGTTCAGCAACTCGACGAGCGCGGCCCGGCGGCCGCCGGTCACTTCCGCCAGCTTCTCGACCTCCGCCAGTTGCAATGACGACAGCGCGGACAGCGCGTACCGCTGGTCCAGCCCCCGCGCCGCGGACGGGACGCGGGGCAGGTTGTTCACGTCGTCCACCACGCTCACCAGCTGAGCCGCCAGCGACCGCGGGTTCGTCTCGTCGAACAGGATCAGGTCGAGCACGGACTCGGCCCGGAGCGTGCCGAGGTAGCGGCGGCGGTACGTCATCCGGGAGTCGCAGACCTCAACTACCGCGTCCAGCGTCGGCCCTTCGGGGGGAACGTACTGGCAAAGCGTTCCGCGAACGAGCTTGATGACGTGCATCGACCGCTCGATTTTCCGGCCGAGGTCGAGAAAGCGCCAGCCGTCGGTCCGGGTCATGCTCTCCACGGCCATGCCGCCGAACGCGGCCAGCCGCAGGATCGTCGTGTCGATCTCGTCCAGGGCGTCCGCGTGCGTCCGCCGCTCGTCCCGGTGCGGGTGGCGGGTGGCCCGGCTGACGACCCGCCACATGTCGAGCGAAATCCGGTCGCGGACCAGCCCGGCCACCCGGTGCAGGTCGCGGAGGGCGGACGCCAAACTTCCCGGCAAGGCCGTGCTATCGAGGGCGGCGAACACGTCCGCCGGCGTCTTCGGCTTGCCGTCCGTGTGGGCGGCCAGCGTCTGCAACAGGGGGATCAGTTCCGGGCCTTCGTCGGCCGTGCTGCGCTCCGCGAGCCGCGACACGACGCACCGCAGGAGCCGCGCGACGCCTTCCGCCCGTTCCGCGTACCGGCCGAGCCAGAAGAGGTTGTCGGCCGCCCGGCTCGGCACGTCGCCGCCGCCGCGGGTGAGCTGGATCGGGTCGTCCTTCGGCGGGAGCAGGCTGAACGTGTGGACCGCGCCGTCCGTGAGCACCCACGTGTCCTTGCTGCCGCCGCCGTACTGCATCGACACGAAGTCGGAGTCGGCCGTCGAGCCGAACCGCGTCAGCCCGCCGGGCATCATCTCGAACGAGTCGCCGTTGCCCGTGAGGTAGAGCCGCACGACGGTCTTCCGCTGCTGCACGCCGTCGGTGGTAAGCGTCGGCGAGAGGGAAAGCGGCAGCCGCTCCTGCGCGACGAAGGCGTGCGGCGTGGCGCGGATGCGTTCGGCCGCGAGCGTCGGGTTCTGCCAGTCCAGCGGGTGCGGACCGCGGTTGGACGCCGGGAACGCGGGCTTGATGACGAGTTCCGAGAGATGGTCGAGGACGTACCGCATGGAGGCCGGGTCGCCGCACCACCACGTCGGCACGCTGTCGAGCAACAACTCCTCGCCGAGCAACCGTCGGCAGAGCTTCGGCAGGTACGCCATGAGCGCCGGCGTCTCGATCACGCCGCTGCCGATGGCGTTCGCCACGGCGACGTTCCCGGTCCGCACGGCGTGCATCAAGCCGGGCACGCCGAGGAACGAGTCCGGCCGCAGTTCCAGCGGGTCGCAGAAGTCGTCGTCCAAGCGGCGGAAGATCACGTCCACCGGTTGCAGGCTGCCGAGGACCTTCAGGTAGACGCGGTTGTCGCGGACCGTCAGGTCGCCGCCTTCCGCGAGCGTGTAGCCGAGGTAGCGGGCGAGGTACGAGTGCTCGAAGTACGTTTCGTTGTACGGCCCCGGCGTCAGCAGCACGACGCGGGGATTGTCCTTGTTCCGCGGGGCGACGCTCCGCAGCGAGTTGATGAGCGTCTGGAAGAACATCGCCAGCCGCTGCACCTTGCACCCGTGAAACGCCTCCGGGAGCGTGCGGGAGACGACGATGCGGTTCTCGAGCGCGTACCCCGCGCCGGACGGGGCCTGGGTGCGGTCGCTGATGACCCGCCAGTCGCCGTCAGCCGTGCGGGCGAGGTTCGCCGCGTACAGGTGCATGAACCGGCCGCCCGGCGGGCGGATGCCGTGGCACGGCCGGAGGAATCGGGGGCTGTGGTGAATCAGGTCGAACGGCAGCAAGCCTTCGTGCAGGACGTGTTGGTCGCCGTAAAGGTCGGCGAGGATGCGGTCGAGCAGGCGACCGCGCTGGATCAAGCCGCGCTCGAGATTAGCGGCTTCCTGCGAAGCGAGCAGGAACGGCACGGGGTCGAGTTGCCATGGTCGGGTCATGCCGTTCGGGTCGCCGTACACGTTGTACGTGACGCCGTTCTCGCGGATGAGCCGTTGCGCGTCCCGCCACCGGCGGGTGAACTCCGGGCCACTCAGGTCCGGCGTGCGGCGGAAGAACGGCAGCCAGTGCGGGCGGATGACGTTGTTGGAATCGTGGACCTCGTCGTACCCGTGCGCGGGGCGGACGGGGGCCGCCCCGCCCGCCGCGGCTATCGGTTCCTCGGTCACGTTCGCGGCGGACGACATCGGTGAGGCGACTCTAGAAGTCTCGGACCCGGCCGCGGTTGTCCCAAACCCGCGCCATGAAGTCAACGGCGGTCCGTGCTTCTTGTGGAACCCGGAGCGGAAGCGATGGGGTGTGGCCGCTGATCCCACACCCCATCGCTTCCGCTCCGGGTTCCACAGGCGGCGGCCGTGCCCAATCTTAGCTCCCGATTTTCATGGCGGTCGGAACTGAAGTCTGGCGAGAAATCGGTGGCGGGGCGTAAATCGTCGGTTCCGGCCGCCGCAAATCCAGCGTAAACGGAAATTCCTCGTTCGGTTCCGGCGGCGGGACGCGGACCGCCCCCGGCGAGTGGCCGAACGCGAAAAATCGGCTGATCCGCCGCCCTTCGGCCTCCAGCGCGTTCACCGGGAACGTGTCGTGCGCCCGCCCGCCGGGGTGGGCCACGTGGTACGTGCAGCCGCCGACGCTGCGGTCGTTCCACGTGTCCAAAACGTCGAACGTCAGCGGCGAGTGCGGCTGAATCGTCGGGTGCAAGCACGACGGCGGCCACCACGCCCGGTAGCGGACGCCGGCCACGAACTCGCCGTTCGTCCCGGTCGGGTGCAGCGGAAGCCGGCGGCCGTTACAGGTCACGACGTGCCGCGGGTCGGTCAGCCCGCGGACCTTCACCTGCAACCGCTCGACGGACGAATCGACGAACCGCACGGCCCCGCCGCCGCCGGCCTCTTCGCCCAGTACCGGCCACGGCTCGATAGCCGTCCGCAGTTCCAGGTGGACGCCGCGGCTGGCCATGTCGCCGATCAGCGGGAACCGGAACTCGACGTGTGGCGCGAACCATGCCGGGTCGAAGGCGTACCCGCTCTGGGTCAGCTCGTCGAGCGCGTCGCGCAAGTCGTGCTCGACGAAGTGCGGCAGCAGGAACCGGTCGTGCAGCTCGGTCCCCCACCGGACGAGTTTGTGTGGGTACGGCTTCCGCCAGAACCACGCGACCAGCGACCGGAGCAGCAACTGCTGCACGAGGCTCATCCGGGCGTGCGGCGGCATCTCGAACGCCCGCAGTTCCAGCAGTCCGCGGCGGCCCTCCGCCCCTTCCGGGTTGAACATCTTGTCGATACAGAACTCGGTCCGGTGCGTGTTCCCGGTCACGTCCGCGAGCAGGTTGCGGAACGTGCGGTCCACCAACCACGCCGGCGGAATGCGGCCGTCCTTCGGTAGTTGGTTGCACGCGATTTCCAGTTCGTAGAGCGCGTCGTGCCGGGCCTCGTCCACCCGCGGGTGCTGGCTCGTCGGGCCGACGAACAGGCCGCTGAACAGGTACGACAGCGACGGGTGGTTGTTCCAGAACGTGACGAGGCTCTTGAGCAGGTCCGGCCGCCGCAGGAACGGGCTGTCGGCGGGCGTCGCCCCGCCGAGGACGAAGTGGTTCCCGCCGCCGGTCCCGGTGTGCCGGCCGTCGAGCATGAACTTCTCGGTCCCCAGCCGCGATTGCTTCGCTTCCTCGTAGAGACTCGTCGTGAGGACACTCAACTCGGTCCAGTCGTTCGCCGGGTGGACGTTCACCTCGACCACGCCGGGGTCGGGGGTGACGCTGAAGTTGTTCAGCCGCGGGTCGTGCGGCGGCTTGTAGCCCTCGATCAGCACGGGCATCTTCAGGTCCGCGGCCGTCGTTTCGATCGCGACGACGAGGTCGAGGTAGTCTTCCGCGAACCGACACGGCGGCATGAAGACGTACAGCTTCCCGTTCCGCGGCTCGACGCACAGGGCGGTGCGGACGACTTGCGAACTCGTGTCGGCGAACAGGTGCGCCTGCGCCTCGCCGAGCCGCGAGCGGGGGACGTTGCCCGCCGGTTGGCCGTTGAGGGCCGCGCCCCGCGAGCGGAGGCGGTCGGCCATCGCCGTGATCGACGGGAACGCCGGCCGCGGGGCGAACGGGTCGCGCTCCGTCAAGAATTGCCGGTGCAGCGGATCCTCCCACGGCAACGAGTCGAGCGGCAGCCGATACCCCATCGGCGAGTCGCCGGGCGTGAGGAACAAGTGTTCCTTGCGGACGAACCACGGCCCGGTTTCCCAGGTCGCCGCCCCCGCGTGGGTGCGGCGGAGGGGCAGGGCGTAGCCAACGACGCTGCCGAGCTTCTGCTCGAACACGCGGGCCAGCGTCGCCCGCTCCTCCGGGTTGTCGAGGTTGCTCTTCAGCGGATCGACGTTCGCCGGCAGCCGCCGCTCCTTCCAGAGGTAGTACCATGCGTCCTCAAAAGCGGCGACGGCGTACTTCGGGTCGAGCTTTAACGTCTCGGCGAGCCGCGCGACGAACTGTTCAGCCTGCTTCGCGCCGAATCCGTAAGGGATTTGCTCGTTGCCGACGAGGGCGGGGTCGGTCCAGATCGGGTCGCCGTCCCGCCGCCAATAACAGTTGAACGCCCACCGCGGAAGGGACTCGCCGGGGTACCACTTCCCCTGGCCGAAGTGCAACAGGCCGCCCGTCGCCCACCGGTCGCGGAGCCGCTTGAGCAGGACCATTCCCTGCCGCCGCTTCTGCGGGCCGAGGGCTTCCGTGTTCCACTCGGCCGCGTCGCGGTCGTCGATACTCACGAACGTCGGCTCGCCGCCCATCGTGAGCCGCACGTCCCACTCGCGGATTTCGGCGTCGATGCGGTGGCCGAACGCATCGATGGCCGCCCACTGCGCGTCCGTGTACGGCTTCGTCACGCGGGGCGACTCCCGCATCCGGGTGACGCTCATCTCGAAGTGGAACTCCTCCTTCAACTCGTCGTCATCGTCCTTGCCCTTCGCCCACCCGTAGGAGCCGGTGATCGGCGCGGCCGACTGCGGGTCGGCGGTGCAGGCGAGGGGGATGTGCCCCTCGGCGGCGAGGAGGCCGGAGGTCGGGTCGAGGCCGACCCAGCCCGCGCCGGGCAGGTAGACTTCGGCCCAGGCGTGCAGGTCGGTGAAGTCCGAAGTCGGCCCGGCCGGGCCTTCCAGCGGCGGCTCGTCGGCGACGAGTTGGATCAGGTAGCCGGAACAGAACCGGGCCGCGAGGCCGAGGTTCCGGCAGAGCTGCACGAGCAGCCACGACGAATCGCGGCAGGAGCCGGACGCCGCCGTCAGCGTTTCCTCCGGCGTCTGCACGCCAGGTTCCATCCGGATGACGTACTTCACCCGGCGGTAGATCGACTGATTCAGTTCGATCAGGAAGTCGATCGTCCGGCCGGTGTGTGGCTTGACCTCAGCGACGACGGCCGCGAGTTGCGGGCCAAGCGGCAGCGGCTTCAGGTACGGGGCGAGTTCGCGGAGCGTCACCGGGTCGTAGGCGAACGGGTACGTCTCCGCCGACTGTTCCACGAAGAAGTCGAACGGGTTGATCGGGATCAGTTCCGCGAGCAGATCGACGGTGACCTTGAACTCCTTCGCCGGCTCCTGGAACACGAGCCGAGCGAGGTAGTTGCTGTACGCATCCTGCTGCCAGTTGAGGAAGTGCTTGCCCGGCTCGACGGACAGTGAGTACCCGAGGATCGGGGTGCGGGCGTGCGGGGCGGGCCGCAGCCGGACGGTGTGCGGGTCGAACGTCACCGGGCGGTCGTAGCGGTAGCTCGTAACGTGCCGGAGGGCGACACGGATGCCCATGATGAACCTCGGAGGGGGTGCGTCGTTACTGGGACTGGGACTGGGGTTGGCCGGCGGGCATTCGTGCCTCGACCGCGAAGTAGCTGCTGTGGACGGCACCGCCGATGTCGTGGATGCTGTCCACGACGTGCGTGAGCGTTTGGTGCAGGCCGAAGGCGATCACGTCCTTGATGTCCCGGCCGTCGAGCCAGTGCAGCAGCTCGGACAGTTTGCGGTCCGCGGGCGTGTTGGCTTCGCCCGACGGCGTCCCGGCGATGGCGGCGAGCGACTCGCGGCAGGCCGACAGGCAGTGGTGGATCGACCGCGGGAACTCGTCGTCGAAGATCAGGAACTCGGCCACCGCGCCCCCGGGGTCGGACGGGTCCGCGAGCGGCTTCTTGTGGAACGGCTCGTACCCGGAGCAACTCATCAGGATCGCGATCCAGTGGGCGTTGTCCACGGCCGTGCCCACGTCGTCCACTTTCGGCAGGAGGATGTGGTACTTCACGTCCAGCGTCCGGGCCGTCTGGCAGGCGCGCTCCAGGTGGCGGCCGAGGCGGAGGAACTCCCACGCCTCGCCGTGGGACATAGTCGTATCGCAAACGCCGGACAGCAGTTGGTTGATCCGCCGGATTTGGGCGTAGAACTCCCCGCGGTTGTGGGCGAACAGTTCGCGGGTCGAGTGGTGCTTCAGCCACAGGTGGTAGTAGTTCATCCGCTCCCACGTCTCGGCCGAGATGACCTCGCGGATGATCCGGGCGTTCTCCCGCGCCCAAGCCAACGACGACACGATGCTGAACGGGTTGTCCTCGTCCCAGGTCATAAATTCCTGGACGTTCTCGGCCGACGGGTCGCGGTCGTAGTCGTGGATGCCGCTGATGATGAGCACCGGCTTCCACTGCTGCTCGACCGGGACGTGGAAGTCGAGCAGCAGCGTCTGGTTCACTTCCAGGACGCGGGCGGTGTTCTCCGCCCGTTCCAGGTAGCGGGCCATCCAGAAGCAGTGTTCGGCGACGCGGGAGATCATGGGCTAGTCAGATGGTGGGGAAGGGCGGTCACTCGCAGTGTTCCAGCACCCAGGTGTCCTTGCTGCCGCCGCCCTGGCTACTGTTCACGACCAGCGACCCCTTCACGAGCGCCGTCCGGGTCAGACCGCCGGGCAGCACCCACGTCGTCTTCCCGGTGACGATGTACGGCCGCAGATCGACGTGCCGCGGGGACACGCCCTCGTCCGTCCACGTCGGGCTGGTGGAGAGCGTCACCACCGGCTGCGCGACGTAGTTCCGCGGGTTCTCGACAATCTTCGCGCGGAACTCGCTCCGCTGGGCGGCCGTGCTGCTCGGCCCCATCAACATACCGTACCCGCCGGACTCGTTCACCGCCTTCACGACCAGTTCGGGGAGGTGGTCGAGCGTGTACTTCAAGTCGTCCGGCCTGGCGCAGATGTACGTCGGCACGTTCCGCAGGATCGGCTCTTCCGAGAGGTAGAACCGGATCATCTCCTCGACGTAGGGGTAGACGGCCTTGTCGTCGGCGACGCCCGTGCCGACGGCGTTCGCGAGCGTCACGGTCCCGGCCCGGTACGCCCGGAACAGCCCCGGCACGCCGAGCAGGCTGTCCGGCCGGAACGCCTCCGGGTCGAGGAAGTCGTCGTCGAGCCGCCGGTAGATCACGTCCACCTTCTGCGGCCCGCGGGTCGTCTTCAGGTAGACCGTGTCGTCGTGGACGAACAAGTCCTGGCCGATGACGAGTTCGACGCCCATGTGCCGGGCGAGGAAGCTGTGCTCAAAGTACGCCGAGTTGTACGGCCCCGGCGAGAGGAGCACGATCGTCGGCGGGCTGGCGGCCCCCTTCGGCGCGACCGACCGCAGCGCGTCCCGGAGGCGGTGCGGGTAGTCCTCCACCCGCTTCACCTGGCAGTCCTGGAAGAGCTGCGGGAACACCTTCTTCATGATGGCCCGGTTTTCCAGTACGTAGCTGACGCCGGACGGCGTGCGGCCGTTGTCTTCGAGGACGCGGAACTCGCCGTGCTGGTCGCGGATCAGGTCCGTGCCGCAGATGTGGACGTACACCCCGCCCGGCGGCGTGAACCCGACCATCTCCTTGCGGAACCCCTTCGAGCCGAGCGCGAGGTCGGCCGGGATCACGCCCTCCTTGATGATCCGCTGGTCGTGGTACATGTCGTTCAGGAACAGGTTCAGCACCTTGAGCCGCTGCGTCAGCCCGGCCTCGAGCCGCGGCCACTCCGCGCCGGGGACGACGCGTGGGACGATGTCGAACGGGAATATTTTCTCCGTGCCGCGGCGGTCCGAGTAGACGGTGAACGTGATCCCCTGGTTGACGAACGCGAGGTCCGCACTGGCCCGCCGGGCGTGGAACTCGGTGATCGCGATCTGCCCGAGCTTCGTCGCAACGGTCCGGCAGTGCGGGTGCGGTTGGCCGTTCGCTTGGAAGAGTTCGTCAAAAGCCGTCGGGTGGGGCAGGTAGCCATCGAAAAGGCGAGTGCCGAAGCGAGAGGAGGTGATAAAGGTCTCCGTGCGATCGAGGGTACTAGGCATGGCGCACTTTTTAATCAGGGGATGCTAGTAAAAGTGGCACGGCTGCCGCATTTCCCAGGAAATGAAGCATTAATAGCGTCCAGTGCAGTTCCCGTTCCAGTCATTCGAGGCGGCTCGGTCAGGCCGGATGCGAGTCCGGGGTCGTTCCGCGGTGAATCTACCAGAGTGAGTCTGGCTCCCGCCAGCAAAAACTTACCAGGTCCGGGGAACGGTGGGATTTGCCTCCGTCACTGGTCGTGCGAACAATTCAACAATCCCGGAGAACAACCCATGCCCCTCGACACCCGA
Organism: Limnoglobus sp.; assembly: GCF_059499385.1. NCBI lineage: Bacteria > Pseudomonadati > Planctomycetota > Planctomycetia > Gemmatales > Gemmataceae > Limnoglobus > Limnoglobus sp. Next base: position 95,417 of record NZ_JCABYM010000157.1, read on the forward strand.
CCCTTTGACGTCAACGATTCCGCCGACCGTCCCGCACAGCGACCCGGCCGCGCCCCCGAACCGCGACCCGAAGAGGACTTGCTCGACGCCTATTCGAGGGCGGTCGTGCAGGTGGTCGATACCGTGTCCCCGGCCGTCGTGTCGGTCACCGGCGATGGCCGCGAGCCGAACCGCGGGTCCGGGTCCGGCGTCATCGTGTCGGCGGACGGGTACGTGCTGACGAACAGCCACGTCGTCGCCGGAAGGTCACAACTGGTCGCGGAGACGACGGACGGCGACCGCCTCCCGGCGAAGGTGATCGGCGACGACCCGTCCACCGACACGGCCCTGTTGCGGCTGAAGTCGGCCGACCTGCCGCACACGGCCTTCGGCGACTCGGCGACGCTGCGGGTCGGGCAACTCGTCATCGCGATGGGCAGCCCGCTCGGGTTCCACTCGACCGTCTCGACCGGGATCGTTAGCGCACTCGGCCGGAACATGCGCGGCCAGGACGGGCGGATGATCGAGGAAGTGATCCAGCACACGGCCCCGATCAACCCCGGCAACTCCGGCGGCCCACTCGTCGATTCCCGCGGCCGGCTGGTCGGCATCAACACGGCCATCATCGCGTTCGCCCAGGGCATCGGGTTCGCCGTGCCGAGCAAGACGGTCCGGTGGGTGTACGGCGAACTCCTCGCCCACGGCCGCGTCCGCCGCCGGCTGTTGCGAGTCACGGCGGCGGCCGTGCAGTTGCCGCACGCGGTCATGGTGGAACACGACTTACTGTCCGATCGTGCGGTGCGGATCGGGGAAGTCCACGGGAAGAACAATGCGTTCCGGGAAGATGACGTGCTCGTGGCGATCAACGACCGGATCGTGGCGAGCGTGGACGACGTGCATCGGATTTTGGCCCAGCACCCGGCGTCGGCGAAGCTGTTGGCGACCGTCATCCGCGACGACCGGCTGCTACTCGTCGAGGTTCCTGTCGAGCCGTGATTGTAGGGTGGTGGGGGGGGGGGGGGGGGGGGGGGGCCCCCCCCCGCCCCCCCCCGGGGGGGGGGGGGCCCCGGGGGGGGGGGCCCCCCCCCCCCCCCCACCACCCTACTTCAACTTGATGACGCTCGGAAGCAGGCAGAGCCGGTCCTTGCACGCCAACACGCGGACGCGGACTTCGAGCGCAGCGTCCTTCGGCCGCGTCACCTCCCCGGTGATGGTCACCTTCCCCTCGTAGATTTGGTACTCGCCGGCCGTCGCGTCCTTCGCCGGCGTCCCTTGCGGGAACTCGATTTTCGCATCGACCTTCTTGTCGCCGACGTAGACCTCGACGGTCGTTTCGGACTCCTTCAGCGGGTCGTTGCCGACCGGGTTCGCGTAGACGTGCCACGGTTCCGCGACGGTCAGCGTGACGGTGAACGTCTGCCCGCCGTCCTTGTCCGTTTTGCCGAGGTCCAGCGATGCCGTCACCACGTCCGCCGCCTCGCGAGGGTTCTTGGCCGGGGCGGGGGCCGGCGCGTCTTTCCCTCCGAGCACGACCGGGTCTTTTTCCGCGAGGTCGAGCAGGTCGTCGAGGCTCCGCGCGACGGTCGGCACGGAGCCGGGACTCGTCTTCAACACGCCGGTGAAGGATTTCACCGTGCGGACGCACAGGTCGCGGTAGGTCGCCTCGTTCGTCTTCCGCCACAGCCTTAGAAGGCCGCGGATCGTCATCCCGTTGCCGGACGGCTGCGCGCCATCATAGCTGTCCTTCGACCGGGCGAACAGCTTCTCGTGATCGTGCGCGGTGTAGTAGAACCCGCCGCGGTCCTTGTCCGCGTGCCACTTGATGAGCGTGTCGGCGACGGTCTTCGACTCGTCGAGCCACTTCTTCTCGCCGGTCGCGTCGTGCAGCGTCAGCAGGCCGTGCAGTAGGAAGGCGTAATCGTCCAGGAAGGCGTTGCCCCGCGCCGCCGGCTTCTCGCCCGGCACGGCGGCGTAAAGTCGCAACAGCCGGCGGTCCTTGTCCCGCAACTTCGTGAGGAGGAAGTCGGCCGCCCGCGTCGCCGTGTCGAGGTACGCTTTCTCCTTGAACACTTCCCCGGCGCGGGCGTAGGCCGCCATCATCTGTCCGTTCCAGGCGGTGATGACCTTCGTGTCCAGGAACGGCCGCACCCGCTTCGCCCGATGCGCGAGCAGTTTCGCCTTCACCGGCTCCAGCTTCGCGAGCAGTTCCGCCTCGGTCAGCTTCAGCTCCTTCGCGAGGTCTGCCGTCGGCTTCGGCAGGCGGAAGATGTGAAACTTGTCCTCGAAGTTGGGTGCGTCCCCGCCGTAGACCGCCATCACGAATCCCGCGTCCGCGTCGTTGCCGAGGGCCGCCTTGATGTCGTCCGGCGTCCAGACGTAGAACTCGCCCTCGACGCCGTTGCTGTCCGCGTCGAGCGCGGAGTAGAACCCGCCGTCCGGCCCGGTCATCTCCCTCGCCACGAACGACAGCGTTTCCGCGACCACCCGCTTGTAAATCGGGTCCGGCGTGACGCGGTAGGCGTCCGCGTACAACTCGACGAGCTGCGCGTTGTCGTACAGCATCTTCTCGAAGTGCGGCACGGTCCACGTCCGCTCCGTGCTGTACCGGTGGAAGCCGCCGCCGAGTTGGTCGTAGATGCCGCCCTCGGCCATCTTCCGCAGCGTGAGTGTCACCAACTTCGCCCGCGGCTCGTTCCCCGGCTTCTGCCCCTGTTGGTGCAGGAACGCGAGGGCCGCGACGCGGGGGAACTTCGTCTGCTTGAAGTTCCGCAGCTTGTCGCCGATGCCGCCGTGGACCGGGTCGATCTCCAGCCACCGCATCGCGTCCTTCACCAACTCCCGGTCGAGCGGAACCAGCGGCACAGCCTGCACGTTCTTCTCCAGCGCCGCGGCCGTCATCTCCGCGATCCGCTCGGCCTGCTTCTCCAGCCCGGCCCGGTCCTTCGCGTTCAGCTCGATGACACGCTTCAGGATCGTCGTCATGCCGCTGATCGTGCCGTCCTCGACCTTCTTGTCTTCCGGCGGGAAGTACGTGCCGCCGAAGATCGGCTTGCCGTCCGGCGTGAGGAACATCGTCAGCGGCCACCCGCCGGACTGCCCGACGGTCTGGAGGGCCGTCATGTAGATGTCGTCCACGTCCGGTCGCTCCTCACGGTCCACCTTCACGCAGACGAAGTTGTCGTTCAGCACCTTCGCGACGGCCGCGTTCGAGAACGACTCCCGCTCCATGACGTGACACCAGTGGCACGAACTGTATCCGATCGACAGGAAGACGAGCTTGTTCTCCTTCCTCGCGCGGTCGAACGCCTCCTGCCCCCACGGGAACCAGTCCACCGGGTTGTATGCGTGTTGGAGCAGGTACGGGCTGCTTTCCTTCGCCAGGCGGTTCGGCTTACCCTTCTCCTTCGCCTTCGGGTCGGCCGCCGGTGTGTGAACGAACGCGAACGCGAGAGCGATGAGGAGCGCAAGGCAAAGGCGAAGGAATGAGTCGGTCATGGGAATCGCTCGCACGGGTGGGGTACGAACTCAGGTTATCCGGGCCGACGCGGTGGAACAAGTTTTCGCCGCCTCAACAATTGTCTGGACAAATTCTGTTTGAACGGATAATTTCTGAAGCATGACTCAACAGCGGCCTTCCCGCCGGGTTCCGGCCCGCCGGTTCGACTCGCCGCAACAGGAGGCGTACCTCGCGCTGTGGCGGACATACGACCGGCTGCGGGCCGTCGAGGACGAACTGTTCGCCCGGTTCGACCTGACGGCGCAGCAGTACAACCTGCTCCGGCTGTTGCAGGCCGACCGGCCGGACCCGGTTTCCGTGTCCCGGTTGTTGGAACGGCTCATTTCCCGCGCGCCCGACATGACCCGCATGTTAGATCGGTTGGAGGGCCGCGGGTTCGTCCGCCGGTCGCGGTCGGCGGAAGACCGGCGGGCGGTGTTCGTCACCATCACCCGCGCGGGCCTCGACCTCTTGCGGCACGTCGCCGGGCCGCTGGCGGAATGCCACGAGCGGCAGCTCGGCCACCTCGCGGCGGAGGAGTTGAAGTCCCTCATCGAACTGCTGAAGGCCGCCCGGCGGCCGCACGAGGCCGACGACAGCCCGTGGAGGTAGTCCCGCCCCGGAGCCGCGAATGAATTCGCCCGATTTGATACCGGCGACCGCCCCCGCGCCGAAGCGCACATGGGTCGGGGCCGCGGCTTTCCTGGGGCTACTACTCGGCGCGGTCGCCGTCTTCTTCCTCGTCCGGCACGTCGGGGAAGGGTTGACGGCCCCGGCCCCCGCGGCGTCGATCACATCGCCGAAGGCGGCCGAAGTGAACGTCGTACTGCACGTCGTCGCCACGCTCGTCGCCGTCATTGCCCTCGGGCACGTCCTGGGTGCGGCCCTCCGGTACGTCGGTCAGCCGCCGGTGATCGGTGAGGTACTCGCCGGCATCCTGCTCGGCCCGTCGCTCCTGGGGGCCATTTCACCCGAAGCGATGAACGCGCTCATCCCGTCCGCGGCGGTCGATCCGACCGGGCAAGTTGCGGCCGCGCTCAAGGCCGTGGCGCAGCTCGGCGTGATCCTCTACATGTTCCTCGTCGGGCTAGACCTGAACGCGAACCACTTGAAACAGAAGGCACGGACGGCGGTGGCGGTGTCGAGTACGAGCATCGTCGTGTCGTTCGTGTGCGGGGCCGCCCTCGCGCTCGGCCTCTACCCGACGCTCGCCCACGCCGGCGTACCGTTCACCACCTTCGCCCTGTTCATGGGCGTGTCGATGGCGATCTCCGCGTTCCCGGTGTTGGCCCGCATCCTCACCGACCGGGGCATGGCCAAGACGGAGTTGGGGGTGGTGGCACTCGGTTGTGCCGCCGCCGACAACGTAACGGCGTGGTGTCTGCTCGCGCTCGTGGTCGGGGTAGCGGAGGCGAAGGCGGGTGCCGCCGTGCTCGTGCTGGCGGGGGCGGCCGCCTTCATCGCCGCGATGGTCCTCGTCGTGAAGCCGGTGGTCGCGCGGGTCAGCCGGCGGTGCGACGCGACGGTCGGCCCGCTCCCGCCGGTCGTGATATCCGGGACGTTCCTCGGGTTGCTGTCGGCCGCGCTCGCGACCGAGGCGATCGGCATTCACGCCATCTTCGGGGCGTTCCTGTTCGGCGTCTTGATTCCGCACGACGGCCGGATCGCGAAGGAGTTTACCGCGAAGTTGAAGGACCCCGCGACGGTCCTACTCCTTCCCGCGTTCTTCGCGTTCACCGGCATGCGGACGCAGTTCGGGTTGTTGAGCGGTTGGCAGGACTGGGCGTGGTGCGCCGCGATCATCGTCGTCGCGTCGGCCGGCAAGTTCGGCGGGGCGCTCGTCGCGGCGAAGCTGGCCGGCCAGTCGTGGCGGTCGTCCGCCGCCCTCGGGGCGTTGCTGAACACGCGGGGGTTGATGGAACTGGTCATACTGAACATCGGCCTGGACATGGGCGTCATCAGTCCGACCCTGTTCGCGATGATGGTGATGATGGCGCTCGTCACCACCGCCGCGACCGTCCCGCTGTTGAACCTGCTCGTCCGGGAACCTGCTACCGGTACAACTCCTCCCGCCGGTCCTGGTACACCTTCAACTGCCCGCGAACGGCCGCAAGTCGCTCCTTCGTGATTTCGCCGACGAGCAATGCTTCGTCCGTCTCGGCGGCTGCCAACACGGTCCCGTACGGGTCGTAGAGGCGGCTCGTGCCGCCGAACGCGAGGCCGTGGTCCTCGCCGACGCGGTTGACGGCCGCGACGTACACCTGGTTCTCGATGGCCCGGCAGGCCGTGATCGTCTCCCAGTGCCCGATCCGCACGGCCGGGAACGCGGCCGGGACGATCAGCACTTCCGCCCCGGACAGCGCGAGCTTGCGGGCCAGTTCCGGGAACCGCACGTCGTAGCAGGTCATCAGCCCGACGCGGAACTCTCCGATCTCGCAAAGCGTGAGGGCGTCGCCGGCCCGGATGTAGTTCTGCTCGCACACCGGCTCGGCCGTGATGAGGTGCGTCTTGCGGTACTTCGCGATGAGCCGTCCGTCCGGGCCGATCACCGCGACCGTGTTGAAGATGTCCCTGCCGACCCGTTCGGACAGGCCGGCCACGACCGTGATCTTCGCGTCAACCGCGGCGGCAACGATGTCCGCGAAGACGCCGCCGTCCCACGTCCCGGCGGTCCGCACGATCGTCGGCATGTGGTAGCCGGTGTCGCTCATCTCCGGGAACACGACCGCGTCGCACCCGCGGTCGGCGGCGGTCCGGATGCCCCGGAGGACGGTCGTTCCGTTTGAAGTGATGTCGCCGGGGGTCGATCGAATCTGGGCGAGTGCGATCTTCATCCTGATTCGACCTCCCCTCGCGTCCTCGAACTCGGCCTTACTTCCGTCGGAAGGCCCGGATGGCGAACCCGAAGGCTGGGACGCCGATCCCACAGAGCAGCAGCGCCGGCGGGGCCGGGATCGCCGTGATGTAGGACGTGACGGAGAACTGCCCGCTGCCGCCGGCCGGGAGGTCGATCGTCACCAGCTGGTCCAGCGTGTACACGCCGTCCGGCTTGGGGGTGAGTGCCTCGAACATTTGCGTGAGCATCGGGCTGCCGTTCACGGTCGCCGAGTTCCCCCCAAGGATGCTGCTGGTGGCCGTCGTCGTCACGAGCGGCGAGCCGGGGATGGCGGCGAACGGGACGATCGACGTGTGCATGATGCCGATGGTCCCCTCCGTCCCCGGCGGGAGGGTGAACTCGTCGTTCCGGATGCGGACAACGTACCTGCCGGCCGGGACGTACCCTACCCCGCCCGACGGCGACGTGAGTGCCGCCTTGAACTGGAACGTCGTCCCGATGGCCGCGTAGGTCGGGAACTGTTCGCGGCTGGACGCGGCCGTGAACCGGCCGTCGTCGGCGGCCGTGCTCCCGGCCTGGAATACAATCGCGTCCGGGAACTCAGGGGTGGTCGTCGCGGTTACCGGCCCGGTGTACCCGGCCGGGGCTGACTCGACGGTCAAGGTGAAAGCGGCACGACCGGAGGCGGCGAATAACACGGTCAGGGCCAGGGCGAACAAAAACGGACGCATGGTGGAACCTCAATAATGGGGCAAAAAATCACAGATCGCGCGGCAGTCTTCCGATCGGAAGGAATGCAAGTTCCGAATTAAGGCGATTCGGGCCACATTCTTGCCAACAAGCACAAATTCTGCACATTTACAGCCAACTACTTAACTTTATGACTAAATGGCTCAACTGCTACATTCCTCTTCAAGAGTTTTCCGACACACCGCGCCGAATGAGATACCGAGTCGAAGCCAACGCCTCCGGTCGGTCCGTATTTTCAGTTACGACCGCTCGACCTCAAGAGAACACAAAGGGAAGAAGTGACCGTCCCGCACGAACCCGCTCTGGCCGCGGACGAAGTGAATCGCATGTGGCAGCACGGGATGCACGAGGAACGCCTGTTCCACGACCGGCTCAATTATTTCTCGGCCGTCCAGGCCGGGCTGCTCGCCGTGTTCGCCATCCTTTACAACAAGGAGCCGTCGCCGACAGTCTTCGTCCCTCTCGTGGCCGTCGGCGTCGCGTTCGCCGCCCTGTGGCTGCGGGTCCAGGTCCGACACTGGCGGTACTGCGTACACGTAAACCAACAACTCCGCCGGGCCGTTCCGGAATACGCCCGAACGCTCGCCGGGTATTGTGGGCCCGGCCGGACCGACGGGCTGTCCATCGCCCGGCCGCTCGCCTTCGCCGTGCCGATCCTGTTCGCGACTATGTGGGTGGCAATTCTCGTACACGTGCTTGTGAGGGTCTGAGTTGGAATGGATCATCTCCCGCCGGAGCGACGTGGCGTCGATGGACGCACTCGGTTGGCCAACGGGGTAGTCGATATCACGAAATACGGCGGGTAGCGTCTCGGACGTGTGTGAGATGAGCGGCCGTCGAAGTGGTCACTCCCGGGATTGAACCGGGGACCTAGCGATTTTCAGTCGCTCGCTCTACCAGCTGAGCTAAGTGACCCTGGTGACAATGATATAGCCGCCGTCACCCCGAACGGCAACGGCGGCTGAGCCGTTACTTCGCGAGCGCCGGCGTCAGGTCGAGCGAGATGCGGGCCGCGTCGTCGGCCAACTTCCGCACGTCCTGCGTGATCCGCATCGAGCAGAACTTCGGGCCGCACATCGAACAAAACTTCGCGCTCTTGAACACCTCTTGCGGCAGCGTCTCGTCGTGCATCCGGCGGGCCGTCTCCGGGTCGAGCGACAGCTCGAACTGGCGGTTCCAGTCGAACTCGAACCGGGCTTTGCTGAGCGCGTCGTCGCGGACCCGCGCGTTCTTCCGGCCGCGGGCGATGTCGCCGGCGTGGGCCGCGATCTTGTACGCGATTACGCCCTGCCGCACGTCGTCCTTGTTCGGCAGGCCGAGGTGTTCCTTCGGCGTCACGTAGCAGAGCATCGCCGCGCCCGCTTCGGCGGCGAGGGCCGCGCCGATGGCACTCGTGATGTGGTCGTAGCCGGGGGCTATGTCCGTCACGAGCGGGCCGAGGACGTAGAACGGGGCGTCGTGGCAGAGTTCCCGCTCCTTCTCGATGTTCATCTTGACCAGGTGCATCGGGATGTGGCCGGGGCCTTCGATCATCACCTGGCAGCCGTGGTCCCACGCTTTGAGCGTCAGCTCGCCGAGGGTTTTCAGTTCCGCGAACTGGCCGGCGTCGTTGGCGTCCGCGAGGCTGCCGGGGCGGAGGCCGTCGCCGAGGCTGAACGTCACGTCGTAGGCCCGCATGATCTCACATAGCTCGCCGAAGTGCGTGTACCACGGGTTCTGCTGGTGGTGCGCGACCATCCACGCGGCCATCAGCGACCCGCCGCGGGAGACGATCCCCGTCACGCGGTCGCGGGTCAGCGGGACGTGTTCGAGCAGCACGCCGGCGTGGATCGTCATGTAGTCCACGCCTTGCTTCGCCTGGTGCTCGACCATGTCGAGCATCATCTTCGGCGTGATGTCGCGGGGGTCCTTGACGTTCTGGATGATCTGGTAGATCGGGACCGTTCCGATCGGGACCGGGGAGGCGTCGATGATCGCCTGGCGGATGCCGTCGATGTTCCCGCCGGTGGACAAGTCCATGACCGTGTCCGAGCCGAGGTGGACGGCCGTGTGCAACTTCTCCAACTCGTCCTCGACCTTGCCGGTGACGGCCGAGTTGCCGATGTTCGCGTTGATCTTGCACGACGACGCCACGCCGATGCACATCGGTTCGAGCTTCTTCCGAAGGTGGACCGTGTTCGCAGGGATGACCATCCGGCCGCGGGCGACCTCGCTGCGGACGAGTTCGGCGGGCAGGTCTTCGCGCGTCGCGACGAACTGCATTTCGGGCGTGATCGTGCCCGCGCGGGCGGCTTCGAGTTGCGTCATGGGCCGTGGTACCCCGAATGGGGCGGGAAGTGCGCGGCCGGTGGCCGATGGTTCGCTTTCCCCGCCGGAATGACCCGGTTAAGGTCCGAAGGGTGTGTTCTCAGCCCGCCGAACCGCGGCGGGCACCCCTAGCGACACGGGTATTGTAGGGGCGAAAACAAAACGGCGGCAACCATTCCGGTTGCCGTCGCGGGAAATCACCGGGAACGGTTATTCCTTTTCCTTCTCCGTGATCTTCGCGTCCTTCGCCCCCTTCGTGATGGCCTCGACGGCCTTCTCGGCTTCGGCTTTCGTCTTAAAGCTGCTCGTCGAGCTGCCGACGGTGTTGCCGTTCTTCGCCTTCAGGCGGAACCGCTGCTCCTTCTTGTTGTCCTCGTACACCTCGAACGTGTACTTCGAGATGTCGGCCTTGAAGTTCTCGACCATCTTCTTGGCGTCGGCCTTCTTGCCGTACCCCTGGCCGGAGTTGGCGACGTTCGTGCCCTCGCCGTCGAGCAATCGCCAACGGAACTCGCCCTTCGCGTCGGCGTAAATCTCGAACGACATCTTCTTGTCGGCCGCCGACGCGAGCGGGCCGCCGACGAGCAGTAGGGTGAAGGCGAGCCAGGTGCGACGAGTCAACATGATGTGAACCTCGGATGGGTTGGACGAACACTGGGATTGTAGGCGCGAAAAAGCCCCGGCACGGTCGTGCCGGGGCTTTCGCCCACATTCACAGTCACTTCTTCGCGAGGACAAAGAGCTTGTCCAACTCCTCGTCCTTCAGCTCGTCGGCCCCCTCGCTCGGGTCGATGACGAGCGCCTCGCCGTTCGGCGCGACCCAGACGACGTGGTTGCCGAGGACGTACACGTCCTTCATCTTCGGCTGCCGTTCCAGCAGCCGGAAGTACGCGTTGCCCTGGGCCTTGATCGCGACGAGCTTCATCTTCGCGTCGTACTTCTCGTCGATCCAGACGCCGCCGACCTCGACGCACTGGCGGCCGTAGGCGGCGCGGTTGGCGGTAATCGACACCCGCGACTGGTTGCGGAGGTTGTTCGACGCGACGGCGAGGTCCACGCCCTGCGTGCCGACCTGGTTCGCCCGAAGGTTGCCCTTGTAGTTTTTGTCGGCCTCGGCGAGGACCACCTGGTCCTTCTTCGCCTTTTCAAGCGCGTCGGCGTAAGCCCCCTTGCGGTCGGCCGGCTTTAGCTTGGCGAGTTGCTCGTCGATCTGCTTGTTCTGGACCGCACCGCGGCCGGCCGCGAGCGTGCCGTCCTTGCCCTCTGCCTTTTCCCTTGTCGCGTTCGCGGCCGCTTGTTGGGCTACCTCGCCGGCTTTCGGGGCAGGCCCGGCCGCGCCGCCGGGGGCCATCGGCAAGAACCCGGTTCCGCCGAACCCTCCGGCCGGCCCGCCCATCGGGGCGTTCGCCGAGCGGCCCGGTGCGGCGACCGGCATCGGGCCGTCCGGCACCACCAGGTAGCTCGTGTACGGCGTCGCGATGCCGTACTTCTTCGCCATCTCCGTCACCTCGTCCACGAGCTCCTTCTTCTCGCCGTTCGCGCGAATCTGGTCGAGGATGTACCCGACCTTCCGCCGCGCCCACAGGTGCTCGACGAACTCCTTGCCGTCGGTCGTGCGGGTCGTGGGGAAGGTGAATTCCTCTACCAACTCCTTCGTCTCGCTGCCGACCAACCCGCTGAGTTTCACGCTCGCCGGGCCGCTGCCGGAGAAGCGGCCGATGACGACGAGCTGGCTGCCGTGGAACAGGTCGGGCAGTTGCACCGGGTAGACCTCGTGCAGCCGCACGCCGGTCGCGGACAACTTCACGTTCGTCATGACCGGGTGGCTGATCTTCTCGTGCAGGCTGCTCACCTTCGACTCGATGTCCTCCTGCGGCCGGACGTAGGTGCTGACCGCGCGGGTCGCGTCCGACAGTTGGTCGAGCATCGCCGCGTTCACGTCGTCGCCGACGCCGAAGGTGAAGATGCGGGTGCTGGCCGTGTTCTTCGCGGCAATCGCCTTCACGATCTTGTCCGGGTTCGTCTCGTCCACCGTCGGCACGCCGTCGGTGAAGAAGACGACGTTGAACGACCGCCCGGCATCCCCCTTCGGCCGCAGCGAGAGAGCCGTTTCGAGGGCGGGTAGTATCGCGGTGCCGCCGCTCTGCCGGAGGTCGTCCACCCACTTCTCGGCCTTCTCCAGGTAGTCCTTCGTGGCCGGGTGGAGCGTGTCGCTGAACGTGCTGATCGTGGTGGCGAAGCTGACGAGCGCGAACCGGTCGTCGGCCGTCAGGTTGCCGAGGCAGTGCTTGAGCGCCTTCTTCGCCTGGGCCATCTTCAGGTCGGACATGCTGCCGGACTTGTCGAGGACGAGCACGATGTCCCGAGGCACGCGGTTGTTCTTGCTCGCCTCCGTGGACGGCGAAACGAGAAACATGAAGTACCCGTCCTCGCTCGACACCGGCCGGTAGAGCAGGGGGGTGATGCCGATGGGCTGGGCGCTCGTCGCGTAGAAGAGTTGGAAGTCCTTGTCGAGCAGGGCCTGGTTCTTCTCGAAATCGACCAGCACCTCGCGGTCCGACTTCCGCTGAATCGTGATCGCGTGCGTCGGGCTGTAGACGGTCTGGATCGGGGCCTGCGACTTCAGCGTGAGCTTGACCGAGAAGTCGTCGAGCGTGCGGGTGGCCTTGCCGTCGGTCTTCATCGGGTAGACGTACTCGACCACGCCGGCGTCCCGCGGCGCGACGTGCGTGAACGACAGCTTCACCTTCTGGTCGCCGTTCGGCGGGACGGGGAACACCCGCATCCGCAAGAGGTCGTTACCCATGTACTCGAGAATGCCGGGGTCCTGAGTGCGGCGGACGATCTCGGTGTAGATGGCGTTCGCCTTCTTCGCGTCGAGCAGTTCGCCGCTCGTCTCCTTGTTGTCGATCCACATCGTGAACTTGTTCACGCTCGCCCCCTTCGGGACGGGGAACAGGTACGTCGCCTCCAGGGGCCGGCTCGTGTGGTTGCGGAAGACCTGCTCGACGGTCGTGACGGCGACTTGCTCGTCGATGGTCCCCGCCACCTTGTGGCTGACCATCGCGAGCGGCGGGACTTTTTTGTCTTCGGGGATTAGCAGACCGTTGGCGAGGGCCGCCCCGGAGGTTGTCGCGAACAGCGCGACGGCGAAGAGGATTCGGGAACGCATGACCGCCTCACACGAAGAGGGCCGGAATGGGATGGGCTTCCACACACCGATTCTAACGTGCGAACGGGACGGCCGACGAGCGGGTCGCGGGCGGTCGTTACGGCCGGGTTACAGTGGATTTCTGTGGAACCCGGAGCGGAAGCGATGGGGTGGTAGTCGCTCACCCCATCGCTTCCGCTCCGGGTTCCACAGAGCGCTATCCCACCAACAGCCCGTTCTTCGCGAGCATCGCGAGGTTGCGGGTCAGCCCGATGTGGAAGTCGGCCTCGCTCGGCCGGTTCGCGGGTGGGAGAAGTTTATAGACCTCCTGACCGACCTCCGCGACCGTGCGCGTGCCGTCCAGCAGTTGCACCATCCGGGAGGCGGGCGGGTCGTCGAACGCGATCTGAAGATGTAGCATCGTCGTCGTCCGGTTGCCGTCAGCCAGCTGCACGCGGGCGAGGGGGCTGGCGACCGGTCGATCAGAAACGGTCTTCACGAAGGCCGGCGAGAACCCGCGGAGCGAGATCAGGTCGGTGTGCCACGCGGCGAGGAGGTCTTGCCGGAGTTCCCGCTCCTCGGCGTCCGTCACCGCGTCCCGCCCGAGCTTGCGCCTCGCGGCCGCCAGCAATTCCGGGTAGGAGAGCAGGTGCGGGTTGTGCTCGCCGAGTGCGACGAGCGCGGCCTTCGCCAGGGGCAGGGTCGTTGTCATCGTTCCCGTGTCGTTGAAGAACCGCATCGGCCGGTCCGGGGCGAGGTCGAGTGCTTCGTACTTCGGCGCGCCGCAGGCGTACAGCTCGCGGATCACGTCCGGGTCCGCGGTCCCGCACGGCTGGTGCGGGGCGCGGGCCAACATCGTCTGGCGGAACCGGCGGAGCGTCACGAAGTCGTAATACTGCTCCCGCTTCAGCGGGTTCTCCTTCGAGAGCGTCCGGAACACGTCCGCCGCCTGCTCCCGGATGTCCTCGTTCCCCATCGTGTACGGCTCCGTCTCGGACACGAACGACAGGTCGAACCGCGCGGCGTGGGCGGCGAAGTCCTTGAAGTAAACCGGGTCGTTCACCGGCGAAAGGTCGTCGTGGTACAGCACGTTCGCCACCCGCTTGTTCAACACGATGTCCAGGTCCTCGTCGAACAGCCCCGGCCTCGCCCCCTCCGGGATCGGCCGGCACGTCCGCAGGAACTCGACGAACTTCATCGACTGGTCGATCATCTGCCGCGGGTCGGTCGCCCCGCCGACGTGGTACTTCATCATGTCCCACAGCATCCGGCGGATGTAGCAACCGGGGTAGGCGTTATAGCTGACGTACCCGATGCCGTGCTGCGTCAGCACCCGCCGCATGAGGGCCATGAGCGCGTCTCGGACAGCCGGGGGAACCCACGAATAGAGGCCGTGCGCGAGAGCGTAATCGAACGACTCCGGCGGCGCGTCCCAGGCGGTGATGTCGGCCGCCATCAGTTTGATGTTGGTCAAGCCGACCCGTTCGACGAGTTTGTTCCCGCGCGCGATCGCCTCGGCGGACAGATCGACGCCGACGAACGTGGCGTCCGGCATTGCGGCCGCGCACGCGATCAGGTGCGTCGCCTCCCCGCACCCGACCTCCAGCACGCGGCACGTCGCCGGGGTCGCGGCCGGGACGCCGTACATGCGGGCGACGGCGTACAGGTGGCCGGGGTGCGAGAACATCCGCGGCTGCGTCGGGTACGGGACGGTGTCGTAGGGAGTCGTCATGCGCGGCTCGGGAGTATAGGAATGTTGGCAGCGTACCCGACGACGCGGGCGGAAGAAACAACCCACGGGAGAAAACATGCGGGCGGTCACGTTTATCCAGGGCGGCGGCATCGGCCACGATCAGGAGAAGGCGGTCCGCCGCGTCGTCGAGGCCCTCGGCGTGCCGATCGAGTTCCAGACGTTCGCGTGCGGCGAGGCCGGGAAGGAGCCGATCCCGCAGGCCGCGCTCGATGCCGTCCGCAAGACCGGTGTGGCCCTGAAAACGAAGCTGCTCCCGCCGAAGGCCGCGAAGGTGGCGGCGAACGTCAACGTCGAGTTCCGCCGTCGCCTCGGGCTGTATGCCTCCGTCCGGCCGATCCACAACCTGCCCGGCCTGCCGAGCCGGTTCGCCGGCGTGGACTTCTTCCTCGTCCGGGAGATCACGGAAGACCTGTACACGGCGAGCGAGCACGAGGTCGTCCCCGGCGTCGTTCAGAGCTTCAAGATCGTTACGGAGGCCGCGTCCGTTCGGTTTTTCCGGTACACGTTCGACTTCGCCCGGCGGAAGGGGCGGAAGTCCGTCCACTGCATCCACAAGGCGAACATCCTGAAGCTCGCGGACGGGCTGTACCTCGACTGCTTCCGCCGGGTGGCGAAGGACTACCCGGAGATCGCGGCGAAGGAGATGATCGTCGATAACGCCTGCATGCAGATGGTCAGCCGCCCGCAGCAGTTCGAGGTGGTCGCGGCGGGAAATCTGTACGGCGACCTGCTCAGCGACCTCGGCGCGGGCCTGGTCGGCGGCGTCAGCGCGACGGCGGCGGTGAACGTCGGCGACGGGATCAAGGTGTACGAGGCGGTCTACGGCGCGACGCATGAAACGGTTCCCCCGGACACCGCCAACCCCGTGCCGCTGATCCTGCCGACGATCCTGCTGCTCCGCGAGATCGGCGAGACGCCCGCGGCCGATCGCTTGGAGGCGGCGCTCCACCAACTGATGACGACGACCGACGTTCGCACCCGCGACCTCGGCGGCTCCGCTACGACGACGGAATTCACCGCGAAACTCGTCGGGATGCTCTGACCGTCCCTGTCTGGCCGCGGACTTGCTAGCTAGGATGCCCTCGCCCGCCACCTTCAACCGGAGACGCCACCCATGTTTACACGTCGCCAGATGCTCCAGGCTTCCGCCGCCGCGGTCCTCGCCCCGACGCTCGCCCGCGCCCAAGAGAAGCCGGCCGGGTTCACGCTCCCGAAGCTGCCCTACGCCTACGACGCGCTCGAGCCGCACATCGACGCCGAGACGATGACGATTCACCACTCGAAGCACCACCAAGCCTACGTCAACAACCTGAACGACCTGCTCGCGAAGAACGCCCCGGCGCTCGTGGGCAAGACTATCGAGGAAGTGCTGGCCGCGCTGCCGACGATCCCGGAGGCGGGCCGGCAGGGGGTGCGGAACAACGGCGGGGGGCACTGGAACCACACGTTCTTCTGGAACGTCATGGCGAAGAACCCGGCCGGGCCGAAGGGCGAGTTGCAGAAGGCCATCGACGACTCGTTCGGGTCGATGGACAAGTTCAAGGCGGCGTTCAGCGACGCGGCCGCGAAGCGGTTCGGCAGCGGGTGGGCGTGGCTGGTTCCGGGCAAGGAGAAGCCGCTGGCGGTGGTGAGCACGCCGAACCAGGACAACCCGCAGATGGACGGCGGGGCCACGCCGATCCTCGGCGTGGACGTGTGGGAGCACGCCTACTACCTGAAGTACCGCAACCTGCGGCCCAAGTACCTCGAAGCGTTCTACAACGTCGTGAACTGGAACGTTGTGGCCGAGAACTTCGCGAAGGCCAAGAAGGGGTAACCGGGCTTAAGCCCAGGGTCGCCCGACCCTGGGCTTCCGCGGTCTCAATCCACCTCCGGTTCCGGTCCCAGGAACTTCCCGCCGTCGAGCAGCAAGTACCCGTTGACGGTCAGGACGGCCCCGACCACGGCCAGCACCAGGCTCACGTAAAACGCCCACCGCTTGCCGGACAGCATCGCCACGGATGCTAGCACGACGCCGATCTGTAACGCGACCTCGGCGAAGTCGAAGTACGGGTCCCGCTTGTGGGCGTCGTCGCGGGCCGCCTCGTGGTTCCGGGCCTTCGCCATGATCGCCTCCTTGTCCGCCTTATACTCGGCCAGCTTCGCCCGGATGCGCTTCAGCGTGTCCTCCATCTTCTTGCGGGCCTCGTCCGCCAGCGACCCCTTCGCGAGCTCGATCTCTAGCTTCTCCGCGTCGTTCAGGTAGAGCGCCTCGCGGATCGCCTTCGCCTGGTACTGCGCCCAGCGGTTGCTCGCCCGCTGCTGCTCCATCATCATGTCCTTGCCGGCGTTGTTCCCGCCGGCCGCCGCGAACGCCAGGATGACGGCGTAGATCGCCACCGACAGCGCGATCCGCTTCGTGTACGGGTCCTCGGCCTTTTCCTTCGCTTCCTTCGGGTCCGGGATTTCGACTTCGGCCATGCCTGAGTCCTTCCGAGGGGAAATGAGGCGGACGACCGAATTCATAGCCGCGAACCGCCTGGGAAGATAGCCGATCTAGCCGATCTTGACACTTTTTTCCCGTCCCGGTATTCGCCCCGCCGCCGGCGCAGGGAACGCGCCGGTTAGGGGGAGCCGACCGATGACCGTCCGACCCGCCCGCGCTGGCTTGCTGGCCGTGGTTCTGGTGACCGCAGGGTTGCTCGTCCGATCCGTCGGGGCCGGCGAATCGCCGATCGGCAAGGTCATTGCCGAAGTGGTGCCGGTGAACAACCGCCTCCACCCGAAGGAACACATCCTCGGCCAGATGAAGACGCGGGCCGGCAAGGCTTACGACGACGTGGTCGTTCAAGAAGACGTTCGCCGGCTGATCGCGACGAAGTGGTTCGCGCCCGGCGGCGTCGAGGTTTCGACGACCGTTTCCAACGACGGCAAGGTCACGGTTTACGTCCAGGTCATCGAGTTGAACAACACCGTGCAGTCGGTGCATTTCGTCGGCGCGCAGCACCTCGGCAACGACACCCTCCTGCAACTCACCGGCATCCGCAAGGGCAGCGCCCTCAACCCGTCGTTCAACCTGGCCGCCGCCCAGATCATCGAGAACAAGCTGAAGGAGGACGGCCGAGGGTTCGCGACCGTCCGGCTCGTCGAGGGCGAGAAGCTGACCGACACGCGGGTCGTGTTCAACATCGTCGAGGGGCCGGTCGTGAAGGTCAGCCGCGTGTCGATCCGCGGGTGCAAGCAGACGTCGTCCGGCCGGGTCGCCACGCAGCTGACCGTGAAGGCCCCGGTGTACGGCCTCGTGCGGTTCATCAACGACAAGTACAACCCGATGCAGATCGAGGACGACAAGAAGAAGGTCATCAACTACTTCCACAAGCTCGGCTACCTGGAAGCCCGCGTACAGGAAGAAATCATCCCGTCCCGCGACCTGAGCAGCGTCGAGGTCATTTTTCACGTCGATGAGGGCGCGGCGTACACGGTCCGCGACATCCGGCTCGAAGGGAACAAGCTGTTCAACAACGAGACGCTCGGCAAGCTCATCGAGCTGAAGGCGGGCGGGCGGTACGACCGAGACGTGATCCAGACCGACGCCACGCGGATGAAGAACTACTACGGCTACCGCGGGTACTACGTCATCGTCGAGGAGCAGTGGGTCGCCGTCCCCGGCAAGCCGGGGTTCGTGGACGTGATCTATCAAGTCCTGGAGCCGCAGCCCCGCGACCCGGAGGCGGCCGCGTCGAACGTGCCGCCGGTCCGCCGGGTGTCGCACCAGGTCCCGGCCGACGCCCCGCTCCTCCGCGAGCCGGACCGCATCGGCCGGATCGAGATCCGCGGCAACGAAGTCACGATGGACAGCGTCATCCGCAACGAACTCGGCATGGCCGGCATCCGCGAGGGGCAGGTACTCCAGTACCCGTCGATTGAAGCCGCGCGGCTGAACCTGTTCCGCCGCGGTATCTTCGACATGGAAGCGCCGCCGACGGTTGAGGTCCGGCAAAGCGACGTGGACAGCACGTTCAAGGACATCATCGTCACCGTGAAGGAAACGCGGACCGGGCAGTTCCTGCTCGGCGGGGCGGTGAACTCGAACAGCGGCCTGACCGGGAACATCGCGATCAACGAACGGAACTTCGACATCCTCCGCGTGCCGACGAGCCTGGACGACTTCCTGAACGGCCGGGCGTTCCGCGGCGCCGGGCAGGAACTCCGCATCGAGGCGCAGCCGGGGACGATCTTCCAGCGGTACTCGGTGACGTTCCGCGAGCCGTACCTGTTCAACAGCAACTACGGCCTGTCCACGAGCGCCTACTACTACAACCGCGGGTTCGCCGAGTACGACGAGGACCGGGTCGGCGCGCGGGTGAGCCTCGACCGGCGGCTCGACCTGTTCTGGCGGGCGAACTTCACGACCCGTTTCGAGGGCGTGACGGTCAAGCGTCTGCCGGGCGACGCCCCGGATTCGATCCGCCGGGACGAGGGGCAATCGACCGTCCTCGGCCTGCGGCCGGGCATCGTCCGCGACTCCCGCGACAGCTACGTGTTCCCGACAACCGGGAGCGTGTTGGACATCGCCTACGAGCAAGTCCTCGGCGACTACACGATCCCCATCGGCACGATCGAGTACACGAAGTTCTTCTCCAGCGAGGCGCTCCAGCGGAAGGACGGCAGCGGCAAGCACGTGTTCGCCGTGCGGTCGCAGGTGTCGGCGACGAGCACCGACGCCCCGGTGTTCGAGCGGTTCTTCGCCGGCGGGTTCCGCAGCATGCGGGGGTTCAGCTTCCGCGGCATGGGGCCGGCCGACATCTCGTCGTTCGGCAACCAGTACAGTGTCGGCGGCACGTTCTCGTTCCTGAACACGCTCGAATACCAGATTCCGCTGAACGCGAAGGACTCCTTGTTCTTCGTGACGTTCCTCGACCACGGCACGGTCGAGCGGACCGTGTCGATCAAGGACTACCGCGTCTCGGCGGGCTTCGGGTTCCGGGTGCAAATCCCGGCCCTCGGCCCGGTCCCGGTGGCGTTCGACTTCGCGTTCCCGCTGAACAAGACCGACAGCGACATCCGCCAGGTGTTCGCGTTCTACATCGGGCTGTTCGGCGGCCAGTGACGAGCGGGGTCTGGGGGCTAGGGTCTGGGGTCTGGTCTGCATAAGAAGACGTGCAAGCCAGACTCCAGACCCTAGCCCCCAGACCCCATGCTTCTCTTCTCCCAACTCCCCGCCGACGTTCTCGACGAGGCGGTCAAGAAGCTGCCGGCCCTGATCGCGGGGGCGCTCATCTCGGCCGTGTCGTTCCTGCTCGGCCGGTGGTGGGGGAAGTGGAAGGCCGGCCGCGAGTGGCGGAAGAAGGAGTTCTTCAACCGCGTCATCGTCAGCCTCAACATCTTCGCGGACGGCTACCTCAAGATTCGCACCGTGATGGAGGACTCCATCGAGACGGTGTTCCTGAACCAGGTCGCCATCGACAAGGTGCTGGACGCGGCGAAGCGGTGTACCGCCGACGCGCCGATCCTGCCCATCGAGAAAGCCGACCGCTGGTACTTGCTGAACTTCGCGCTCAACGAGGTGGCCGAGCGGTTCTCCGCCGGACAGGTCAAGCACGACGCCGGGCTGCCGGTCACGAAGGTGAAGTACGCCCTGTTCCTGACGTGCGAGTTGGTCGGCGAGGAGCGGATTCGCAAGATTCGGGCGATGCTGATCCAGGAGAAGCACCTCCGCGAGTTCCCGTACCCGGACGCGCTGCCGCAACTCGAAAACCCCTGGCACGCCGACCGCATCAAGACGCTCCGGCAGGCGGCCGCCCTGTACGCCAAGGAGCCGGACAACTTCCTCACCATCGAAGTGTGCGTTTAGCGTGCGACCCGACGGGTCGCACGCTAAACGTCAATTCCTACAACATCGCCATGCCTACGCTCCACCTCCGCAACGGGCGGGTCATCGACCCGTCGCAGTCCCTCGACCGCGTCACCGACCTCTGGATCGACGACATCCACGTCGGCGGCCTCGGTTCGCCGCCGAAGCCCGCGGACAAGGTCCTCGACTGCTCCGGGATGATCGTGTCGCCCGGCCTCATCGACATGCACGTCCACCTCCGCGAGCCGGGCCGCGAGGAAGACGAGACCATCGAGACCGGCACGCGGGCGGCCATCGCCGGCGGCGTCACGTCGGTCGCGTGCATGCCGAACACGGAGCCGCCGCTCGACACCCGCGACGCGGCCGAGTTCGTCATCCTCCAGGCGAAGCGGGCCGGGAACTGCAACGTCTTCCCCATCGGGGCCGTCACAAAGGGCCGGGAGGGGAAGGAACTCGCGGAGATCGGCAAGCTCGTGGACGGCGGGGCCGTCGCGTTCACCGACGACGGGTCGCCGGTGTTCAACGCCGAGATCATGCGGCGGGCGCTCGAGTACACGAAGATGTGGGACAAGGCGATCCTCGTCCATGCCGAGATTCTCGAACTCACGCAGGGCGGCGTGATGAGCGAGGGCGAGGTGTCGCTGCGGCTCGGCCTGCGGGGGATGCCGGCCGTCGCCGAGGACATCATGATCGCCCGCGACGTGATGCTCGCGGAGCTGACCGGCGGCAAGGTCCACATCCTGCACGTCTCGACGGCCGGTGGCGTCGATCTCATCCGCCAGGGGATCAAGAAGGGCATCCGGTGCAGCGGCGAGGCGTGCCCGCACCACTTCATCCTGACCGACAAGGAACTCGAGCGGTTCGACAGTAACTACAAGATGTCCCCGCCGCTGCGGACGCAACGTGACGTGGACGCGATCCTGGATGGGCTGCGGGACGGCACGCTCTCGGTGCTGGCGACCGACCACGCCCCGCACGCGCCGGAGAAGAAGGCGAAGGAACTCGACCAGACGCCGAACGGCATCATCGGGCTGGAGACGTTCCTGCCGCTGTGCGCGACGTTCCTCGTCCACGCCGGCGTGCTGACGTGGCCGCAGATGATCGAGAAGATGACCGTCAACCCGGCGAAGGTCCTCGGCATCGACCGCGGCACGCTGCAGGTGGGCAAGAAGGCGGACGTGACGGTCATCGACCCGAACGTCGAGTGGACGATCGACGAGAAGGAGTTCAAGTCGAAGAGCCGCAACAGCCCGTTCCACGGGTGGAAGGTGAAGGGCCGTGCGGTCGCCACCGTCGTCCGCGGGGCGGTGAAGATGAGCCGCCTCGGGTGACCCTAAACGGGCACGGTCGCCTCGCGAACCGGGTCGTTGATTCTGTGAGAATCGCGGTTGATTCGCGAATCTGTTCCGAACATCGGGTTTGTTCCCGTTGTAACGACAATTCGTGCCTATCTGTGTGTAGGATTCACGCGAGTCGGTTCTTGTCGGGGGCGGGAGTGGTCGGCTACCCTGACGGGAACCGGCCATTTTCGCCGATGCCGCACAACCGGTCCGGCCGAACAATCGTCGTACTCGTAGCAGAAACTCCGTTACGTACAGCACCGAGGTCCCCGCGATGCCGTTCCGAGCCATCTCCCGATGGTTGGCCCCGAAGACCAACCGCCCCGCGAAGAAGTCGCCCGCGGCCCGCCTGTCGGCCGAGCAGTTGGAAACCCGCGAAGTCCCGGCGGTGTCGCTGGCGTCCATCGGCAACCAGGACTTCTCGAACAACAAGCCGCTGTTCATTCCGGTCACGAACACCGCGACGGTCAACGGCACGACGAACTTCACCGCCGCGAGCAGCAACTCGAACGTCTCGGTCAGCGTGCTGCCGGCCGGCCAGACGCTGCAACTAAACGTGAGTGGGACGGACAAGACCGGGGCGGCGTTCACAGGCACGCTGACGTTCCGGCTGTTCAACGAGGCCGCGCCGCTCGCGGTGCAGCGGACGGTCGATCTGGTCAACTCCGGGTTCTACAACAACCGAACTTTCTTCCGCGTCCTGGACGACTTCGTCATTCAGGGTGGGTCGTCGAACAACACGGCGTCGGACCCCGGCACGCAACCGGACCTGGTGGACGAGTACAACGCCGACTTCACGTTCAACAGCCCCGGCATCCTGGCCTACGCGAACGCCAAGGACGACGCGAACGGGACGCAGTTCTTCATCACCGACATCGACGTGCCGCTGACCTCCCCGACCGGCGGGCGGCCGCAGAACCTGAACTTCAACCACACGATCTTCGGGGTCCTGACGAGCGGGTTCGACACGTTCACGCGGATCATCGAGGACAACGTCGGGACCAACCCGACGACCGGCGAGATCTCGCTCCCGGACAGCCCGACGACCATCACGAGCGCGACCATCATCCAGGACAAGGCGAACGGCGTCCTCCGCGTCCAGGCGGCGAACGGGTTCACGGGGTCGGCGAACATCACGGTGAACGGCGTGGACGGGGACAACTCGTCGAAGTCCACGAGCTTCGCCGTTAACGCGGTAACCGACCCGACAGACGACCGCCCGTTCCTGAACCCGGTCTCGACGGTGACCGTCACGTCCGGCAGCTCGAAGACGGTCGCGCTCCCGGTCGTGAACCTGGACGGCGACAACGCGAGCCTGACGTACCGCGTCGGCGTCCCCGGCAACCTGTTCGGGACGCCGGCGAACGTGACCACGAGCGTCAACCCCGCCACCGGCGAGCTGACCGTCACGGCCGCCAGCGGGTTCACCGGGTCGGTGCAGCTGCTCGTCGGCGTCCGTGACAACACGAACCGCGCGTCGTCGCTGAACGACCCGCAGAACTTCGACACCACGACCGTGACGGTCAACGTCACGGCCCCCGGCCCGGCGACCGTGGTGCTGTCGTCGTCCCGGACGAGCGCGACCGCGAACCGCACAGTGCTGCTCACGGCGAACGTGTCCGGCGACAACACGGCCAACGGGACGGTCCGGTTCCTCGACGGAACGACCGTCCTCGGCTCGACGCGGGTACTCGACGGCCGGGCGCTGCTCTCGACGACGTTCGCCTCGACCGGCACGCGGAGCCTCAAGGCCGAGTTCACGCCGGCGGCCGGCGGGACGACGACGGCGACCTCGAACACGGTCAGCGTGGCCGTGGCGGCCGGGACCGCCCCGGCCCTGTTCACCGCCGACCGGATTCTGCCGGGGAACCTGCCGATCGTGATCGCAAAGAACGCGGACGGCACGCAGCGGTTCACCGCCCAGCCGTTCGAGGTCAGCTTCACCGGCGGCGTCCGGACGGCCGTGGCCGACGTGACCGGCGACGGGCAGGCGGACCTCATCACGACCGCCGGGTTCGGCGGCGGGCCGGTCATCAAGGTGTTCGACGGCGTGGACGGCAAGGAACTCCGCAGCATCATGATCTTCGAGAGCACGTTCCGCGGCGGTCTGTACCTGGACGCGAAGGACGCCAGCGGACGCGGGTACGCGCAAATCCTCGTCGGCGCGGGGCAGAGCGGCGGGCCGCGGGTCAGCCTGTACGACTTCGTGCAGGACAAGACGGTGCTGAACTACTTCGCCTACGACTCGACGCTCCGCGGCGGCGTGGCCGTGTCCCTGGCCGACCTCCGCGGCGGCGAGCAGTTCCAAATCCTGACCGCGTCCGGCCCGCGGGGCGGGCCGGTCATCAGCGTGTTCAACCCCCGCCGGGACGACGGGTTCCCCGTCCCGACGACGATCGGGTCGTTCTTCGCCGGGGCACAGACGGACCGGGCCGGCCGGCGGGTCGGGGCCGGGGCGATTGGGGCGGACGGCGTCCGGCAGATTCAGGTGTTCGCGTTCGACGAGCAATCGACGGCCGCGCCGAGCGAGTTCGACCCGGTGGACGTGGGCATCTTCCCCGCGGGCTGACGGGCGGCGGACGAAACGAGAAGGCCGGGGCGAAACGCCCCGGCCTTTTGTCGTTCAGGTGGGCGAGGTGGGACTCGAACCCACACGACCTTGCGGTCAGGGGATTTTAAGTCCCCGGCGTCTGCCGTTCCGCCACTCGCCCGCGCGTAGATCGTATCATCTCAGCCGCCCGACCGCCCGGCAAGGGGAGCCGACGGTTGACTCCGGCCCGCCGGCCGCGTACCCTCGTGTCACATCCCACCCCAGGACCACCTCATGCTGACCCGCCGCCAGATGCTCGCCACGTCCGCCGCCGCCCCGTTCTACCTTTGCCCGCCGGCGTCGGCCGACGACCCGACGAAGCTGTTCTCTGCCACCGACAAGCCGACCGACTACCGGCTCGGCAAGCTCAAGACGCTCGACGACTACTTCCCGTTCAAGGTCCCGAAGACGCTCGCCGAGTGGGAGGCCCGGCGGACGCAGCTCCGCGAGCAACTGCTCGTCGCGAACGGGCTGTGGCCGCTCCCGGAGAAGACGCCGCTAAACCCCGTCGTCCACGGCAAAGTCGAGCGGGACGGGTACACCGTCGAGAAGGTCCACTTCGAGAGCCAGCCGGGGCACTCAGTTTCCGGCAACCTGTACCGGCCCGCGGGCACGGGTCAGACACCTCGGCCGGCAGTGTTGTTCGCGCACGGGCACTGGGCCGGCGGCCGGTTCGAGGTCGCGAAGGACGCCGAGGCGGAAACGTCGGTCAAGACGAAGGCCGAGGCGTCGAAGGAGCGGGCGAAGTTCTTCATGCAGGCGATCCCGATCACGCTCGCGAGGCTCGGGTTCGTCGTGTTCCAGTACGACATGATCGGGTACGCGGACAGCAAGGCGCTCGACCACCGCCGCGGGCTGGACGACGCGGAAGCGGAGTTGCGGAGCCAGAGCATCATGGGGCTGCAAACGTGGAACAGCGTCCGCGCCCTCGACTTCGTTTCAGGGCTGCCTGGCGTGGACCCGAAGCGGATCGGCATGACCGGCGCGTCCGGCGGCGGCACGCAGACGTTCGTCCTCGCGGGCATCGACGACCGGCTCGCGGCCGCGTTCCCGGCCGTGATGGTGTCCGCCCAGATGCAGGGCGGGTGCGTTTGCGAGAACTGTTCGCTCCTCCGCGTGAACACCGGGAACGTCGAGATCGCCGCGCTGTTCGCGCCGAAGCCGCTGGCGATGTCGTGCGCGAAGGACTGGACGCAGAACTTCCTGAAGGACGGCTACGGCCTGCCGGAGTTGAAGAAACTGTACGGCCTGTACGGTAAGCAGGAAAACGTCGAGGCGAAGGCGTGGCTAGAGTACGGGCACAACTACAACCAGCCGGCCCGCGAGTTCATGTACGCGTGGTTCCGCAAGCACCTGTTGGGGCAGGACGGGCCGGTCGAGGAGCCGCCGTTCGCGCCGCTGCCGGTGAAGGAGCTGAGCGTCTACGACGACCAGCACCCGCGGCCGAAGGGCGAGAAGGATGTCGTCGCCTTACGGAAGGTGATGACGGCGCGGGACGAGGCGTGGCTGAAGTCGATCCGCGCCGTGACGGACGCGGCCTCGCTCGGCAAGTTCCGCGACGCGGTCGGCCCGGCGTTGCGGGCGATGGTGAACAGCGAGCTGCCGAAGGAGGTCGCCGTCCGCAAGGGGCCGCTTCAGTCCAAGCACGACGGTTTCGTCATGCACCGGGCGGTCCTCGGCCGGCAGACGGAACAGGACGCGATGCCGTGCGTGGGCGTGTTCGGCCCGAAGTATTCCGGGGAGAAGGCGGTCATCTGGGTGAGTCCGAAGGGCAAGGCGTCGGTGATGGCCGACGGCAATCTCGACCCGGCGCTGAAGACCCTGGTAGACGCCGGGTACGCGGTCGTGGCCGGCGACGTGCTCGGCGTCGGCGAGCAGGCCGGCGGCGACTCACGGGCCGTGAACGCGACGTTCGCCGGGTACACGTACGGCTACAACCGCTCCTTGCTGGCGAACCGCGTCCACGACGTGTTGACGCTGATCGCGTTCGGGAAGTCCATGCTGAAGGCGAAGACGCTGCATCTCGTGGGTTGGGGCGAGGCCGGGCCGTGGGCGGTCCTGGCGAAGGCGATGGCGGGCGACGCGGTGACGAAGCTGGCTGCGGACGGCAATCAGTTCTCTTTCGACAAAGTCACGACGACCGGCGACGCGATGCTGCTGCCGGGGGCGCGGAAGTTCGGCGGGATGGCGTCGTTCATTGGGCTGTGCGCGCCGGGCGAAGTGTTGGTTCACAACGCCCCGGCCGATGCGTTCGTGAAAGCCGCGTACACGGCCGCGGGCGCGGCGGGCAAGCTGACGCACGCAACGGAGGCGCTGAAGGACGAGAGGGTCGTCGAGTGGTTGTTGAAGTAGAGCGGGCTGACTTCCGAAGTCCGGCTTCGACTTCGGAAGTCGAGTGGGGCCGAGGCGTTCGTCGTGTCCGCACGAGCCGCCGCGCGGGATCGACTTCCGAAGTCGAAGCCGGACTTCGGAAGTCGGGCTCTGTGTTCGCCGGCGTCGGGGCCGACATTAAACTTGAAACCTACACCGTCATCGCACATACTCACACCACCTACCTTCCTCCTCGCTTCATCCCACCGCGAGGCTCGTCCATGACGCCGCGCCATCCCACGTTCACCCGCCGCACCGCGATTCAGGCGGGAACCGTCGGTCTGCTCGGCCTCGGCCTCGAACACCTGCCACAGCTGCGTGCCGCCGAGTTCAAGGCGAAGTCGGTCATCTACGTCTTCCTCTCCGGCGGCCTCGCCCAGCACGACAGCTTCGATCTCAAACCAGACGCGGCGGCCGACATCCGCGGCGAGTTCAAGCCGACGGCCACGAAGACGCCGGGCGTCCGGATTTGCGAACACCTGCCGCAGCTGGCCGCGCGGTCCGACAGGTGGGCGCTGGTCCGGTCGCTGACGCACCCGTCGAACGATCACTCGCTCGGCCACCACATCATGCTGACCGGCCAGTCGAAGGCCCCGGTCGGGTTCGACGCGACGAAGCCGAAGCCGACCGACTACCCGTCGCTGGCGGCGGTCGTCGGGGCGGTCACCCGGCCGCGGAACAACCTGCCGCCGGCCGTCGTGCTGCCGGACAAGATCGTCCACAACAGCGGCCGCACGCTGCCGGGGCAGTTCGCCGGCGTCATGGGCCGCCACCGCGATCCGTGGTTCCTCGAAGCGTCGGCGTTCGAGCCGAAGGCGTACGGCGCGTTCCCGCAGTACGAGTTCGACCACCAGCAGCGGCCGTTCGCGGCGAAGCGCCAGTCGTTCCTACTACCGAACCTGAGCCTGCCGGAAGGCGTGGACGGAACGCGGTTCGACGCCCGGCTGGACATCCTTAAGCACATCGACGCGCAGCGGCGGCAACTCGACTCGGAATCGTCCGTGGAAAGCGCCATCACCCGCGCCCGCGGGGACGCCGTGTCGCTACTCACGGACCGCCGCGTCCGCGCCGCGTTCGACTTGAAGCGGGCCGCGCCGAAGGACATCGAGCGGTACGGGGCGAACGCCTTCGGCTGGAGCCTGCTCATGGCCGCGCGGCTCGTCGAGGCGGGCGTGAACCTCGTGCAAGTGAACCTCGGCAACAATGAGACGTGGGACACCCACGGCAACGCCTTCCCGCACCTGAAGGACAGGCTCTTCCCGCCGACCGACCGAGCGCTATCCGCGTTGCTGGATGACTTGTCCGCAAGGGGCTTGTTGGATTCAACGCTGATCGTGATGGCCGGGGAGTTCGGCCGCACGCCGAAGATCACGACGCTCCCGCAGCACTACAAGCTGCCCGGCCGCGACCACTGGGGCGCGGTGCAATCACTGTGGTTGGCGGGCGGCGGCGTGAAGGGTGGTCGCGTCGTCGGCTCGTCCGACGCGAAGGGGGCGTACCCGGCGACCGACCCGCAGACGCCGGAGAACATGGCGGCCACGATCTACCAGGCGCTCGGCATCCCGAAAACCGCGGCGTGGCACGACACCGAGAACCGCCCGCACTTTCTTTACCACGCCGACCCGATCCGCGGGTTGAGCTGAGAATCGCTCCCTATATAGCCGCCGGCTTGCCGGCGGGGTTTTGAAGTCCCAAAACCCCGCCGGCAAGCCGGCGGCTATATAGTTGGGCCTTGAGTCACCGCGTCCGGCTCATAGCTTGACGGCAGCGATTTCTCGCCGACTCACCCCACGGGAAAAATCACCATGTCCAAGACGATCAAGGTCGCCGTTACCGGCGCGGGCGGGCAGGTGTCCTACGCCATGCTCGCCCGGCTCGCGTCCGGCGAGGTGTTCGGGGCCGACACGAAGGTCGTGCTGCATCTGCTCGAAATTCCCAAAAAGGACGGCTGGACGCCGCCGAACCCGACCGCCCGGCAGCCGCTGGAGATCGCGGAAGGCAACGCGATGGAGTTGCTCGACTGCGGCTTCCCGACGCTGCTCGACGTGGTCGTGACGGACGACGCGAACAAGGCGTTCGCCGGCGTGAACTGGGCGCTGCTCGTCGGCGCGGCCCCGCGCGGGCCGGGGATGGAGCGCAAGGACCTGCTCGGCCTCAACGGCAAGATTTTCGTCGGCCAGGGGAAGGCGCTCGCGAAGAACGCCGCGGCCGACGTGCGCATCCTGATCGTCGGCAACCCGTGCAACACGAACTGCCTCGTCGCGTACTCGAACGGCCGGGAGATTCCCGCCGACCGGTGGCACGCCATGACCCGGCTCGACCACAACCGGGCCGTGTCCGCGCTCGCGGTAAAGGCCGGCGTCAAGAACGAGGACGTGACGAACGTGACGATCTGGGGCAACCACTCGAACACCCAGTACCCGGACTTCACGAACGCGAAGATCAAGGGGAAGCCGGCCACCGAGGTCATCACCGACCGCGCGTGGCTGGAAGGAACATATGTGCCGCAGTGCCAGAACCGTGGGGCGGCGATCATCAAAGCCCGCGGCCTGTCGAGCGCCATGTCCGCGGCGAACGGGGCGATCGACCACGTCAAGAGCTTCGTCACCGGCACGCCGAAGAACGACTGGACGAGCGCCGCCGTCGTTTCCAACGGCGAGTACGGCGTGCCTAAGGGCCTCGTGTTCGGCTACCCGGTCACGACCGACGGCAAGGGCGGGTACAAGGTCGTCGAGGGGGTGAAGCTCGACGGCTTCGGCCAAGCCGCGTTCCAGAAGACGCTCAACGAGTTGCTCGAAGAGAAAGACGCCGTGAAGGACTTGCTGCCGACCTAAAATACCTTCGCCTGCAATCATCGGGGGATCATCATGCCTGCGGCGAAGAACGTCCTCGGCGGACAACTCCAACCGTGTTCCATGAAGCCGCTCACCGGGTTCTACCGGAACGGCTGCTGCGACACCGGCTACGACGACATCGGCCTGCACCTCGTCTGCACGCAGGTGACGGCCGAGTTCCTCGCGCACCAGAAGGCCATCGGCAACGACCTGAGCACGCCGAACCCGCACTACGGGTTCCCCGGCCTGCGGCCCGGCGACCGGTGGTGCGTCTGCGTCACTCGCTGGAAAGAATCGCTGGAATCCGGCGTGGCGGCACCGGTCGTGCTGGAAGCGACTCACATCTCCGCGCTGGAGTACGTCGATCTCGAAGACCTGCAGAAGAACGCGGTGACGCAGGCCGTCTAAACTCTCTCACGGAGTCGCAACATGGACTGGCAGGGGCAACGGGAAAGCTCGAACGTCGAAGACCGCCGCGCCGCAGGGCCGGCAGTCGCGGCCGGTGGCGGCGTCCTCACGCTCGTCGCTGTGGCGATCGCGTACTTCCTCGGCGTCGATCCGCGGGCGGTGAAGCCCGTCATCGACAAGATCGGCGGCCGGCTCGGCGACCAGCAACAAAAGGACCGCCCGCCCCCGACCGAGGACGAGCACTATCGCTTCTCGCGGAAGGTTCTCGGTTCGACGGAAGAAGTGTGGGACCGGCTGTTCCGGCAGAACTTCCGCGAGGAGTACGAGCAGCCGCGGATGGTGCTGTTCGCGAAGTCCGTGGACAGCGGCGGGTGCGGCGTCGCGCCGTCCGAGGTCGGGCCGTTCTACTGTCCGGCGAGCAAGAAGGTGTTCCTCGACCCGACGTTCTTCGACGAATTGGAACAAAAGCTCGGTGGCGACAAGGGCGACGCGTCCCGCGCCTACGTCGTCGCCCACGAGGTAGGTCACCACATCCAGAACTTGATCGGGTACAACGCGATGCTGGAGAAGTACCGCGCCCGGGAGGGGGAAAACGGCGGCATCCGGCTCGAGCTGCAAGCCGACTACTTGGCGGGCGTGTGGGCGCATCATGCGGCGAAAGAGAACCCCCGGCTGTTCAACCGCGCCGACATGGACTCCATTATCAAGACGGCCCAATCCATCGGCGACGACCGGATTCAGAAGAAGATGCGCGGCAAGGCATGGCCGGAGTCGTTCAACCACGGCCGCGCCGACCAGCGGCAGAAATACTTCATGAAGGGCTTCGAGACCGGCGACGCGAGCAAGCAAGCGCTCGACCACTTCTTCAACTCGAACATCGCCCCGCTCGACCTTTGATTCCCGCAGCACGCGCGAAAGCCCCGGCACGAACGTGCCGGGGCTTTTCGTTTCCACTGCAACGCCTTTGTAACGCCCCGCGCACGGTCGCTTCCCGGCGTCGTCGTTACGGGTGTACGATGTCCCAAGTGCCCGTCAGGAATCCCACGTCATGATGATCGACCGTCGCAAGTTCCTTTCCGCCGCCGGTCTGCTGACCGCCGGCGCGATGCTGCCGCGAGTGCAAGCCATGAAGCCGGCCGAAAACCTCGGCGTCGCCACCGGCGTCAACCCGTTCGCGTTCGACCTGTACAAGCAGCTTCGGTCGCACAAGGGAAACGTCTTCGTCTCGCCGTTCAGCATCAGTTGCGCACTGTCGATGACGGCGGCCGGTGCGAAGGGCGAAACACTCGCTCAAATGGCGAAGGTGCTGCACCTGCAGGACAACGGCGGAAAGGTCGGTCAGGAGAAGTTCCGCGACCTGATCGGGCAAACCCACGCCCCGCAGCGGCGGGTGCGGCCGTTCCAACTCGACGTGGCGAACGCCATCTGGGCGCAGAAGGGCTACCCGTGGCGGGACGAGTTCAAGGTGGCGGTCCAGAGCGCGTTCCAGTCGGACGTTAACGAGGCCGACTTCAAGACGCAAGCCGAAGAAACGCGGCTGGCCATCAACAAGTGGGTCGAGGAGCGGACCCGGGACAAGATCAAGGACCTGTTCGCGAAGGGCGTCATCAACAGCCTCACGCGAATGGTCCTGGCGAACGCGGTCTACTACAAGGGGACGTGGGAGACGCCGTTCCAGAAGGCGGCCACGACGGACGCCCCGTTCCTCCTCGCCGACGGCACGAAGCAGGCCGTGCCGATGATGGTCCAGAAGTCGCCCGCCGCCCTGCACGAGACGGACGAGTTCCAACTCCTCCACCTGCCGTACAGTGGGAAACAAACGTCGATGCTCGTACTGCTGCCCCGGAAGGCGGACGGGCTGGCCGACCTGGAATCGAAGCTCACCCACGACTCGTGGGCGAAGGCCGTCGGCAGCGTCCGCGGGGTCGGCGACGTGCAGATTCACCTGCCGAAGTTCAAGGTCGAGACGCAGTACGGCCTCAACGACACGCTCGCGAAGATGGGCATGGCCGATGCGTTCGACCTCGACAAGGCCGACTTCTCCGGGATGGTGACGGAGATGCCCGAAGGCAAGCTCGCGATCACCGCCGTCGTTCACAAGGCGTACTGCGACGTGAACGAGGAGGGGACCGAGGCGGCCGCCGCCACCGGCGTCGTCGTCGGCGTCCGGTCCGCGCCGGCCAAGCCGAAGGTCTTCAAGGCCGATCACCCGTTCCTGTTCGCCATCCGCCACGACCCGACCAACACGATCCTGTTCCTCGGCCGGGTCAGCAACCCGAAAGGGTAGGGGGTTCTCATGCGTCGCACGCTGTTGGCCGTCGTCGCGGCCGCGGTCCTCGCCGGGCCGTCGGCCGCGGACGAGGAGGCTTGCTACGGGACGAAGATCAACTTCAAGGACACGCCGAAGCTGGCCGCCGCGGCCGCGAAGGACCGGGAGAAGCTCGTCTTCATCCTGCACGTGTCCGGGCACTTTGAAGACCCGCGGTTCACCTGAAACAACGCCGAGGCGCTCCGTGCGAACGCCCTCAACAACCCCGAGGTCGGGAAGTACATCAACGCGAACTTCGTGTCCGCGTTCCAGAAGGTCGCGACGTTCCAGATCGTGAACGGACAGAAGCAGGGCGGCAACGTGGCCGCGTATTTCTGCGCCCAGGACGGCCGGGTGCTGCACGTCGTCGCCGGGCCGGTGGACGCGAAGACGATGCTGCGGGAGTCGAAGTGGGTGGTCGAAACCGTCCGCGCCGCGCTCAAGGAGGGCAAAGGCGACGGGGTGAAGTTCAAGCAACTCTTTCGCACGGCCCACGCGGAGAAGCTGAAGGCCGACACCGGGCTGGCGGTCGAGCCGGTGACGTTCGACCCGCCGGAGGTGATGGCCGACGGAGACGCGCTGACGTACCGCGACCCGTCCGGCCAGCCGCTGGCTCCGAAGCTGCCGCCGCCGCCGATCGACGGCCCGGACGTGCGGCTTCAGGAGAAGGAATTCAACGCCCGCCAGGACGCGGCGAACGCCGGGTTCGGCGCGCGGGCGGCCCTCGCGAAGGGGGGTAAGCGGGTCGTGGTGAACAACCAGGCCGTCGTCCACCAACTGCTCGCCGCCCACGCGATGACGAAGATCGAGAAGGTCTACGGCACGATCTTCGAGAACGTGCTCGGCGAGAAGGTCTCGACGAAGCCGGTGGTGGTCACGTCGCCGTTCTCGTGGGTGGACCGCGAAGGGAATCGACTGACGAAGTAACGCGAACGGCCCGCGGCGATGCCGCGGGCCGTTTCATTCGAGTCGATTCGTCGTTACGAGACGACCTTCTTCACGTCCTCGGCCGTGATCTGCGACGCCGGCTTGTTCAGCTTCACGCTCAGCCAGCTCATCACCGACGGGATGTAGGGCAGGCTGCCCTTCTTCACCAGTTCCGCCATCCGCTTGTCGCGGCTGGCCCGTTCCTTCCGCTTCAGCGCGCCGTTGACGGCCCGCGAAATCGCCGCGTTGTCGCGGGCGCGGTCCATGCGGCTCGCGGTGGACATACGATCTGCCATACCGACCTCGAAGGTAGAGTCTCGATCAAAATGGAAGTATAGGAACGCCGAGCCGGACGGCAAACACCGACGATCTAAATCGCGTAGTCCACGTCCGGCGTCGGCGCGCCGAAGAACTTGGCCGACTTCGGCGTCACGTAGACCTGGTCGCCGACCCGCAGGCTCAGCATCTTGTGTCGGTCCGGCGTCACGTCGATGTTGAGCATCAGCCCGAAGTCCGCGACCACGACCCGTACCTTCACCACCGACCCGGCCGGGTTGATGTGGACGACCTTCGATTGCAACGACTTCCCCGCCTCGGCCGCCTTCGACAGGTCCAACTCATGCGGGCGGACGAACACCGTCGCGTGCCCGGACGCCCCGTTCCCGACGCGGCCGTTGCCGATCGGCATTTCGAGGTGGCCGAGCAACACCCGGCCGCCCTCCATCCGGGCCGTGATGACGTTCACGTTGCCGAGGAAGTCCATCACGAACTCGTTCGCCGGGTGCTCGAACACCTCGGCCGGCGTCCCGATCTGCTCGACCCGGCCCTTGCTCATGATGACGACCTTGTCCGCGACCTCGAACGCCTCCGTCTGGTCGTGCGTGACGAAGATGCTCGTGACGTGGTACTCGTCGTGAAACTTCCGCAGCCACGCCCGGAGTTCCTCCCGCACCTTCGCGTCGAGCGCGCCGAACGGCTCGTCGAGGAGGATGACCTTCGGGTCCGGGGCGAGGGCGCGGACGAGCGCGATCCGCTGCTTCTGCCCGCCGGAGAGTTGCGACGGGTACCGCGGCCCCATCTCTTCGAGCCGCACCAGTTGCAGCAGCTCGTTCACGCGGTTGCGAATCCGCTCCTCCGGCCAGTGGCGGACGCGGAGGCTGAACGCGACGTTCTCGAACACCGTCATGTGCTTGAACAGGGCGTAGTGCTGGAACACGAACCCGACGTTCCGGTCGCGGGCCGACTGATCGGTGATGTCGTCGTCGTGGAACTGGACGACGCCGGCGTCGGCCGTCTCCAGCCCGGCAATGATCCGGAGCAGCGTCGTCTTGCCGGACCCGGACGGCCCGAGCAGCGCCACCAGCGACCCGGCCGGGGCTTCGACCGTCACGTCGTCGAGAACCTTCGTGGTATCGAAGCTCTTCGAGATGTTCTTCGCCAGGATGCTCATGTCGGCTCGTCGCACGCCCGTGCGGGGGAGGAAGCTATTGTTTTAGATATAAAGGGGCCGGTCGGGTTACCGCCGTTCTAACTTCCTGGGCCGCCTGTTGTGAATACCAGCTCCGGGCCGTTGATCGTTCTGGAAAACGCGACCATCGCCCGCGCCGGCGGGGAACCGATCCTCCGGGAGCTAAGTTGGACCGTCCGCGACGGCGAGACGTGGGCCGTCATCGGGCCGACGGCCGCGGGCAAGACGACGCTCGCCGAGACGCTGACAGGCCGCAATCGTGTAGTAGCGGGAAGCATCGAGTGGCCGATCGTGCAACTGGCCGGGGCGAAGTACCCGCACGAGGTCGTTCATCTCGTTTCTTTCCGGGAAGAGTCACGGCTGTTCAACTACGCCGGCAGCTACTACCAGCAGCGGTTCGAGTTCGCGGACGCGGAGCACCCGCTGTCGCTGGGCGACTACCTCCGCTCGCGGGTGACGGTGTCGGACGACGCGGTCCGGCGGATGGCCGAGCGGTTCGGCATCGCGGAGCAACTGTCACTAGCGATGATGAAACTGTCGAACGGCCAGACGCGGCGGGCGCGGATCGCGCGGGAGTTGTTACTACACCCACCGCTCCTGATCCTCGACGATCCGTTCGTAGGCATCGACGCGGAGGGCCGTGAGTCGCTGGTCAACTTGCTCGGCGAGTTCGTCTCAGCGGGCCAGCGTATGATCCTCGTCGTTCGCCCGGAGCAGGTTCCGGCGTGGGTGACACACCGATTGGAACTCGGCGAATCAACGACCGATGCGGAACCACGGCTGATAGCCGAACCGAGCGAGCAACCGCCGGGGCCGCCGATCGTAGAGTTAAACAACGTGACCGTCCGGCACGGCGGGAAGCCGATCCTGCAAGACGTGTCATGGACGGTCCGCGGCGGGGAGCGGTGGGCGCTCGTCGGGCCGAACGGCGCGGGCAAGACGACCTTGTTGGCGCTCGCGTGCGGCGACCACCCGCAGGCGTTCAGCAACGACGTGAAGTTGTTCGGCAAGCCGAGGGGCAGCGGCGAAACGATCTGGGACGTGAAGCGGCGGGTCGGGTTCGTGTCGCCGGAGTTCCACCTGTACTTCAGCGAACCGCTCTCCGCATTCGAGGCCGCGGCGACGGGGTTCCACGACGCACTGCTCTACCGCGAGGCGAGCGCCGCGGAGGCGGAACACGTGAAGGAGCTGTTCGAGACGTTCGGTGCGACGGCGATCCTTCTCCGCCAGTTCCGCCAGCTCTCGACGGGGCAGCAACGGCTCGTGTTGCTCATCCGTGCGCTCGTCAAGCGGCCGCCGCTGTTGATCCTCGACGAACCGTTTCAGGGATTGGACGCGCGAACGGCGAACCGCATCCGCGCCTGGCTCGACGAACACCTGACGCCGGAGCAGACGCTGATCTTCGTGACGCACCTGACGGACGAGATTCCGCGGACGGTCACGCGGACGCTTCAGCTGAAGGCGGGGCGGCGGGCGGGGCCTCCTTCACCTTGAACAGCAGCATGTTGCGGCCGTAGGTCCGCACGTCCCAGGTTTCCGGCTCGGGCAGCTCATCCGGCGGGAAGCCGTCCTCGGCCTGGATTGTCAGCACCGACTCGACGGGGGCCTTGTCCAACAGCGTCCGCACGAGTTGCAGGAAGGCGGGCAACTTCGCCGGGTCGAGGTCGGGGAAGGGGGGGCTGAGGAACAGGTTGACCGGCCCGGACTTCGCGGGCGGAACCCACCGCTCGGCCCACCGGTATCCGTCGGCCCGCAGCACCTGGACGCGGTCGGCCACGCCGAACCGGTCGGCGTACTTCTGAATCTCCGCCGCCTGCTTCGCGTTCCCCTCGATCAGCCGGGCCTCGGACGCGCCGCGGCTGACGGCCTCCAGCCCGATCACCCCGGTCCCCGCGAAGATGTCGTAGAACGGCCGGCCGGGGACGGCGTTGCCGAGGATGCTGAACAGCGCCTCGCGGACCATCTGCGGCGTCGGCCGCATCCCCTCGTGGACGATGGCGGTCACCTTCCGGCCGCGGAGCGTGCCGGCCACGATTCGGATTTCTGTCTTTTCCACGACGACCCCAGTGTCAAGAACCACCCACGACGACACGGAACCGTCGCCTGGGGTTCACTGTCACTATCGGACGGCCGACCGATCCTTACAAGGGATGCGCCCGACTTCCGAAGTCCGGCTTCGACTTCGGAAGTCGAACGTCGCGGCGGCCGTCGCGCGTGAGATCGGCCCCATATCCGCTCGACTTCCGAAGGCGAAGCCGGACTTCGGAAGTCGGGGTGTTGCCCTGCCCCTCTCCGTGCGGCTTATACTGGTATGGGTCCATGAGGAACGGCCGATGCACCGGACGGCGCTGATTGTCATGTTCGTCGGAATCGCGGCCCTGGTCGGCGGGACCGCGCCACCGCCGTCCGCGGAGCGCGGCAAGAAGTCGCTCGAAGGGACGGCGTTCATCCCGGCGTTCTGGCCGCGGGCGGCCTACGATCTCGCGTGGAAGGAGTGGGGCGTCGCCGAGAAGCCGAAGGACTACGCCGCCGCCTTCAACGACCGGTACGGGCTGCACCCGGCCCCGTACCCGAACGACGGGCTGCCGATGGGCCTCCGCGTCGCCCCGTATTTGCCGCTCGTGAAGGGCATCGGCCTCGACTGTATGATGTGCCACGGCGGAAGCATCATGGGCAAGAGCTACGTCGGCCTCGGCAACAGCTCGCTCGACATCCACGCGCTGTTCGAGGACCTGTACGTCGCCGGGAACATCCCGGCGAAGCTGCCGTTCACGTTCTGCCAGACCCGCGGGACGAACGAGGCCGGAGCGTTCAGCGTCTACCTGCTCGGCTACCGCAACGACGACCTGAGCCTGCGGGAGACGTTCCGCGACCTCGGCCTGAAGGACGACAGTTGCGAGGACGTGCCGGCGTGGTGGCTGCTCAAGAAGAAGAAGACGATGTACCACGTCGGGGCGACGGACGCCACGTCCGTGCGGTCGATCATGCAGTTCATGATGCACCCCCTCACGCTGGCGAAGGACTTCGAGAAGGCCGAGGGGCCGTTCCGCGACGTGCAGCAGTACATCAAGAGTATCGAGCCGCCGAAGTACCCGTTCGCGATCGACGACAAACTCGCGGAGCGTGGGCGGGAAGTGTTCGCCGAGAACTGCGCGAAGTGCCACGGAACCTACGGCGAGAAATGGACGTACCCGAACAAGGTCGTTTCTCTCGCGGAGGTCGGCACGGACCGCACGCGGTTCGACAACATCGGCACGAAGTTCGGCGAAGCCTACGCGGCCAGCTGGTTCGCGAAGGAAACGCCGCCGAAGCCGATCCGCGCGACCGAGGGTTACCAGGCCCCGCCGCTCGACGGCGTCTGGGCGACGGCCCCGTACTTCCACAACGGCAGCGTGCCGACGCTCGACGGCGTGCTGAACTCGAAGGCGCGGCCGAAGGTGTTCACCCGCTCGTTCCGTACCGGCGAGGACGACTACGACAAGGTCCGCGTCGGGTGGAAGGTCCGCGAGATCAAGCCGCCCGACCCGGCGGCCCCGGCGTTCGAGCGGCGGAAGGTTTACGACACGACGCAACCCGGCCGCGGCAACGGCGGCCACACCTACGGCGACGATTTGTCCGAAACCGACCGCCGGGCCGTCATCGAATACCTAAAAAAACTCTAGGTTCACAGCACTCCTTAGGTCCCGCACCGATGGCCGCCTCTCCCCCCGTCGCACCGGCGAACCGGTCTAGCCTCGTCCTGTTCTTGGCCCTCGGCATCCTCGCGGCCGCGGCGGTCGCCATCGCGGCCGTCGTCCTCAAGGACGACCGCCCGCCCCGGCCGGACGGCATGGTCTGGATTCCGGGCGGCGAGTTCGTGATGGGCTGCGCCGAGAGCCAGGACCAGGACGCGCCGCCCCACAAGGTTTCCGTGGGCGGCTTCTGGATGGACGAGACGGAAGTAACGAACGACGAGTTCACGAAGTTCGTCGCGGCGACGAACTATGTGACCGTCGCCGAGCGGAAGCCGTACCCGAACGAACTTCCCGCGAACGTGCCCGCGGCGAACAACGTCCCGTTCTCGGCCGTCTTCCGCTGCGCCGATTGCGACGCCAAGTCGTGCGACGAGGAAAACTCCCGGCTGGCGATGGCGAACAAACCGCAGCTCCCGCCGCCGTGGTGGGAGATGAGCGTGGGGGCGAGCTGGCGACACCCCGACGGGGCCAAGAGTACCATCGAGGGAAAGGGGAACTACCCGGCCGTTCACCTGTCGTGGGAGGACGCCGCCTCCTACGCGAAGTGGGCGGGGAAGCGGCTGCCGTCGGAGGCCGAGTGGGAGTTCGCCGCCCGCGGCGGGCTGAACGAGGCCACCTACGCCTGGGGCAACGACCCGCAGGGCAAGGACGGCAAGTACCACGCGAACACGTACCAGGGGCGGTTCCCGGCGACCGTCGAAGGTAAGGACGGATTCGCCGGCCTCGCCCCGGTCCGCTCCTTCTCGCCGAACGGGTACGGCCTCTTCGACATGAGCGGCAACGCCTGGGAGTGGGTCCAAGACTGGTACGCCGCGGACTACTACCAGATTAGCCCGAAGAAGAACCCGACCGGCCCGGCCGAGGGGTCGGCAGGGCCGGACGGCAAGCCGCAAAAGGTCCGCCGCGGCGGGTCGTTCCTGTGCGCCGACGAGTACTGCCGCCGCTACCTGCCGGGGACGCGGGACAAGGGAGCTACGGACGACTGCGCCTCCCACACCGGGTTCCGGTGCGTCAAGGACGCGAAGTAAGAGGGGTTGCGATCCCTGGGCCGGCGCGGTATATCGGGGCCATATCTCTACTTGCATCATCCCCAGGAAGTCGGCATGGACGCCGTGGACGCTTCCGATTTCACGCTCCACGTCGAGTGGATCGTCGAGCCGTACACCGGGCTGCCGCTGCTCGTCGTCGGCGGGCACGCGCCGTCCGCCGAGTGGAAGATTGATGTCCGATACGATGCCGAAACCGCCGTCACGATCGCGCCCAAGCTCCAACAGCAGCGGTTCCAGTTCGCTTCCCAACTCTTGATCGAGCCGACCGCGCGGGTGCGGGTCGTGGCCGTCGGGCCGAGTGAGATACCGCTGTTCGACGAGGCACTGGTCTACATCAACCGGCGGCCGTCGCACCCGCCGCGGGCCGAACGGGGACTCGTCTCGAAGCTCTTGCGCATGGCCCTCCGCGGCCCGCTGAGCCTGCTCACGGGCAAGGTGTTGACGAAGGCGTGGTGGTCGTTCCAAGCGAACCGCGTCGGCGAATTCCTGCGGAAGGTCCGGCAGAAGCTCCGCTACCGCGCGTTGAGCCGCCGCTACCACCCGCGGCCGATGCACGACTCGTTCGTCGAGCGGAGCGCCCTCACGCCACCGCTCCGGACGCAACTCGAACAGGACGGCCGACAGTTCGCTTACCGGCCGAAGGTCAGCATCCTGATGCCGGTCTACAACGTCCGGCCGGATTGGTTCCGCGCGGCCGTGGCGAGCGTGCAGGGCCAGATTTACGACAACTGGGAACTCTGCATCGCCGACGACGCGAGCACGAAGCCGGAACTGATCGCGGAGTTCGACCGGCTCCGCGACAAGCGGATCAAGCTGACGCGGCTGGCCCAGAACGGCCACATCTGCACGGCCACGAACACGGCCGCCGCCACCGCGACCGGGGAGTTCGTCGCCCTGTTGGACCACGACGACCTGCTCGCGCCGGACACGCTGCTGGAAGTCGTGCGGGCGCTCCAGACGACGCCGGACGCGGACCTGATCTACAGCGACGAGGACAAGATCGACGCGGCCGGCCGCCGGTACGACCCGCAGTTCAAGCCGGATTGGTCGCCGGAGTTAATCCTCAGTTACAACTACGTCAACCATTTTACGGTCATCCGGCGGAAGGCGTTCGAGGCGGCCGGCCGGTTCCGGGTCGGGTACGAGGGGTCGCAGGACCACGACCTGCTGCTTCGCGTCACCGAGCGGACCGACCGCGTCGTCCACGTCCCGAAGATTCTGTACCACTGGCGGGCGCACGCGGAATCGACGGCCCAGCGGGCGACGCAGAAGTCGATCGTCCACACGTCCGGCCGCCGGGCGGTCGAGGAGGCGCTGCAACGCCGCGGGATCGCCGCCGGGCTGTACGTGCCGGCGTTCGCGGAGCGACTCGGGCTGCCGGTCCTCGCACTGGACGGCGACGACAACGGGCCGAGCGTGGCCGTCATCGTCCACGGGGCCGACGCCGCGGCGACGGCACGGGCCGTGAAAGAGAACACGAGCTACCGGAACTTCACCGTCTACCTCGTCCTCGACGACGAGAACCCCGGCGACGCCTTGAACCGGATGGCCGCGGCCCGGACGGAGGACGTGCTGCTGTTCCTCGCCGCGGGCGTCGAGCCGGCGCACCCGAAGTGGCTGTCGCGGTTGGTGGCACACCTGCCGCTCACGGATGTCGGCGCGGTCGGCGGGTTGATCCGCACGCCCGCCGGCACGGTCGTTTCGGCCGGAACGGTGCTGGGCTTGCACGACGGGACCGGGCCGGGGAACGCCTGCCGCGGCGTGACGAAGGACGAGATCAGCTACTACTTCTACGCGGAAGTGACGCGGAACGTGGCGGCCGTCGGCCGCGGCTGCTTGCTCACGCCGCGGGCGACCTTCGAGGCGCTCGGCGGGTTCGACGCCGACCGGTTCGGGCTGACGCTGTTCGATGTCGATTACTGCACCCGGCTCCGCGGCCTGGGACTGCGGTGCGTCCACGTCGCCGGGGCGGAGTTGGCGGCGGCCGACGACGGCGACCGGACCGACGACCCGCTCGAACTGCTCGCGTTCAAGCGCGGCCACGGCCGGCCGGCGGACCCGTACTCGAACCCGCACTTCTCGGAAGCGGAAGCGTTCCGGCCGTCCGGTGACACCGCGGTGTCATTGCCGCGGGCGACCCGGCCGCTGCTGAAGGTCGTCGTGGCCGCGCACAACATGAACAACCCGGAGGGCGCGCCGCGCTACCTGTCCGAGATCGTGCTCGGGCTGCGGGACCGGCTGTCCGTCGAGCCGAGCCTCTGGTCGCCGCAGGGCGGGGCGGGGGAGGGCGTGTACGCAGCCGTCGGCGTGCCGGTGACGATCGCGGCCGGGCCGTGGGGCCAGCGGTTCGTGGACGGGCATTGGACCCGGAAGGAGTACGAGGCGGCGCAGAAGGAACTGATCGCGCACCTGAAGGCCCAGCGGCCGGACGCGGTGATCGCGAACACGCTGCTCACGTTCCCGATGGTCGAGGCGGCCGCTCGGCTCGGCATCCCGAGCGTCTGGATCATTCACGAGAGTTATTCGCCGAACGTGCTGGGGCGGCTGTTCAGCCCGTTCGGCCGGTGGCGGGCGGAGGCAGCGTTCGGGCTGGCGAGCCGCGTCGTCCCGGCGTCGCACGACACGGCGAAGCTGTTCCAGCACCTGAACACGCGGGGGAACTTCCGCGTCATCCACAACGGCATCCCGCCGCTGCCTCTCGCCCCGCGGGCGTGCGACCCGACGGCGAAGAAGCGCATCCTGTCCGTCGGCACGGTCTGCGCCCGCAAGGGGCAGCACACGCTGATCGAGGCGGCCGCGATCCTCGCGAAGACCCGCTCGGACTTCGTCGTCGATGTCGTCGGGATGCGGAATGTCGTGCCCTATGCCGCGTACATCCGGCAGCTGACCGCCCGGCGGAAGCTCGACGGCGTCGTGAACCTCGTCGGCGAGACGAACCAGGTGGCCGACTACTTCCACCGGGCCGACGTGTTCGTTTGCACGTCGTACATGGAAACCTTCAGCCGCTCGATTCTCGAGGCGGAAGCCTACGGCCTGCCGATCGTGACGACCAACTGTCAGGGGATCGACGAGCAGGTGAAGTGGGGGTTCAACGCGCTGCGGTTCGACCACGGCGACGCCCCGGCGCTCGCGGCGCAGCTGGCCCGCGTGCTGGACGACGACCGCCTCCGCGAGGGCATGGCCCGGCGGTCGCTCGCCCTGTTCGAGAACCACCTCAGCTACGACGAGATGCTCGACCGGTACGACCTGGTCGTCCGGTCGGCGGTCGGCGCGGCCGCGCTAACCCGCCTGCCCCCGAAGCCGGCCGCGGCCGCCCGCCGGGCCGCGTGATGAGGATGCCGATGCCGCTTGTCCGTCCCCGCTTGAACATCCGCCGCCGGCTCCGCGCGTACCTCGACGCCGCCCGCCGGGACTTTCACGATTGGTACCGGGGCGAAACCGAGGACACGTACTTCGACCTCCACGACCTCGGCATGCTGAACGGCGTGCTCGCAAGTTGCGGGTGCGCGCCGCTCACCGCCGACCCGCGGGAAGCGGACCGGGGCACGGCCGGGGCGATGCGGTACGTCCTGGGCTTGTTGGCGTCCGAGCGACGACTACGGCGCGGGTATTTGTCGGCGGACGACGACGGGGCTTTCGCCGGATGGGTCGCCACCTCGACCGGGTTGTCGCAAGCCGGGGCGGAGAACGTCCGCGCGGCTTCCGCGGCGGACCCGTCGGCCCGCGTGAAGCGCATCTTCGAGTTGCGGATGGACCTCCGAGAGGTGTGGCCGCTCGCCCTGACGCCGAAGCAGCGCGGGCAGTACCTACGGTGGCTGGTCACCTTCGGCCTCAAAGACTTCCAACTCACCCCCGAGCAAGCCGTCTGGTTCCACTTCGAGCAAGACGAAGACCCCAGCCGCGGGCTGGCCGCGAGCTACCGGCTGCACCCGGAGTGGCAGGCGGCCGTGCCGCACGGGCTGACGCGATTCGGGTGGGAACAACTCAAAGCATGGGTGAAGACGCGGTACGACTTCGACTGCCGATGGATCAACGCCGCGACGCTGCCGCCGCAGTTCCGGCCGTGGGACGAGTTACAATTCCTCCTGCTAGCCGAGCCGCGGTTGAGGGACACGTTCCCGGCGGACGCGGGCGAGCTAGTGGCGTGGGCCGCGCGGACGCCGCGGGTCGCGAAACACGCGGACCGGGCGTGGCTCGCCGCGCTCGCGGAGGAC
Organism: Limnoglobus sp.; assembly: GCF_059499385.1. Lineage (NCBI taxonomy): Bacteria > Pseudomonadati > Planctomycetota > Planctomycetia > Gemmatales > Gemmataceae > Limnoglobus > Limnoglobus sp. Next base: position 138,764 of record NZ_JCABYM010000157.1, read on the forward strand.
GTTCGCGACCGGTTGCCGACGCGCCAATCGGTCAACGTCCTCGGCCTGTTCCGCTACACGTCCGGGTTGCAGAACGCCGTCAAGAGCATGGTCGAGTCGCTCGCCAGCGTCGGCGTCCGCACTCACCTCCGGGACTACCCGGTGCTGTTCCTGCGCGAACCGCGGAACAAGCAGGACTTCAACGCCCTCGAACCGGCCGACGTGACGATCATCAACACCGGGATCGACGTGGCCGTCCGCGACGCGTACACGGCGACCGGCCTCCACCGGCGGGACGGCGTGCACCGCGTCGGCATGTGGTGGTGGGAACTCGAAGACGTGCCGGCCGCGTGGCTCGACCGCGGCGACGCGGTGGACGAGATTTGGGCCCCGACGCGGTTCATCGCCGGGGCGATGCGGAAGGCGTTCCGCAAGCCGGTCCACGCGATGCTGCCCGGCCTCGAACTGTCCGCGTTCGAGCCGCTGCCGAAGGAATACTTCGGCATGGACCGGACGCGGTTCACGTTCAGCTTCGTCTTCGACATGAACAGCCGGATGCAGCGGAAGAACCCGCTCGGCCTCATCGCGGCGTTCCGCCGGGCGTTCGCCCCGACGGACGCGGTGGAGCTGGTGGTCAAGGTGTCGCCGCCGGAGTCGTACTACCAGGACCAGTGGCAGCTGCTGCACGACGCGATCTCGGCGACGCCGAACGTGAAACTGCTCGACCGCGTGCTCACCCGCCCGGAACTCCTCGGCTTGCTCGACGCGTCGGACGCCTACGTCTCGCTGCACCGGTCGGAAGGGTTCGGCCTCACGTGCGCGGAGGCGATGCTGTTGGCGAAGCCGGTCGTCGCGACGAACTACTCCGGCAACCTCGACTTCATGACGAACGACAACAGCTACCTTGTCGATTACAAGCTCGTGCGGATCGAAGAGGGGATCGACCCCTACCCGAAGGGTGGGGTCTGGGCCGACCCGGACGTGGACCACGCGGCTAAGTTGATGCGCGACGTGTTCGACAACCGCGAGGTCGCCGCGGCGAAGGGGCGGCGGGCGAAGCAAGAGCTGTCGGCGAACCTCTCGGTTGTCGCGGCCGGGGAGCGGATGCGGGTGCGGTTGGAAGAGATTCGGCGGTCACGCGGCCGGTAGCAGCACCCGGAACGTGCTGCCCACGTCCGGCTCGCTCGCCACGTCGATCGACCCGCCGAGCCGCTCGACGTACTCCTTGACGATGGCCAGCCCCAGCCCGGCGTGAACGCCGGTCGCCGTCCGGGACGGGTCGGCCCGGTAGAACCGCTCGAAGATTTTCTCCCGCACGTCGGCCGTCATGCCGATGCCGGTGTCCTTCACCAGGAACTGGACGCCGTCCGGGTCGGCGGTCACGTCCAACTCGACCCGCCCGCCGGCCCGGTTGTACTCGACGGCGTTGTGCAGCAGGTTCGTCAGCACCTCGCGGAGCTTGTCCGGGTCGGTCGTCACCTCGATGGGACCGTCCGCGTGCAAGACGAACTTCAGGCCGTGGGCCTCGGCCAGCGGGCGGATCACGGCGGCGCAGCTCTCGGCGATGCCCGTCACGTCCGCGGGCACGGCCGACATTTTCGTCTGCCCGGCGTCCAGGTACGCCAGCGTCATCACCTTCTCGACCAGTTGGCCGAGTTGCTTCGTGATGCCCCGGCAGTCCTTGAGCGTCTGAAGGTACTGGTCGGCCGTGCGGGGCTTCCGGAGGGCCACGTCGAGCGTCGCGAGCAGCGACGCCACCGGCGTCCGCAGCTCGTGCGAGATGTCCGCGACCGCCTGCTTCTCCCGCTCGAACGCGGCCTTTAGTTGCTCGAGCGTTTCCGTGATCCGTTCGTGGATCGGCTGCAACTCCGTGCTCAGCTCCTCGCGGTTCACGGCGAGGTGGAAGTCCCGCTCCGAGACCATGCTCACGGCGTCCGACAGCCGGTTGAGCGGCGTCAGCCCGCGGCGGATGAGCCACGACGACCCGACGAGGCAGGCGAGGAACGTGCCGATGACCGTGACGCCGGTGATGAACCGAATCCAGCTGATCGTCCGCCGAATGTTCTCGCGGACGGTCTGCTTGTCGCGGTCGGCCTCGGCCCGGAACGTCGCGACCTTCTGCTCGAACTCCGTCGTCGGCCGGGCGACGTGGACGTAGACGAGCTGCAGGTCCGGGGACGGGGGCGGCGGGGGCGGCCCGGCCCGGTCCCGCGGCGGCGGCGGCCCGAACCGGCCGAACGCCAGGACCGGGATCGGCGTCTTGAACACGACCCGCCGGCCGTGCTGGCCCCTCGGCAGCGTCACGTCGTCGAACTGCCAGTCCTCCAGGACCTTGTCGAACCCCCGCCGGTGGAACGGCAGCGTGTACCCGGCCGCCATGAGGTTCTCCGACCGCCGGGTGCTGCTGAACGGGCCGCTGATCTGGACGTAATCCGTCATCCGTTCGTCGCTGTCCAGCGGCTTGAGGAACAGTTCGTCGAGCCGCAGGTTCGAGAGGTAGGACCGCAGGAGCGACCAGAACAGCGACGGCTGGTTCGGCCCCGACGACCGCCGCGGTTGCGGGGCGATGCCGCTGTGCCACGTCGCCGCCCACAGCCCGTGCGTCGGGCCGAACCCGGCCATGTACGTGTGGAGGATGACGTTGTTGAACTTCCGCGTGTCCACGTCCGACTGCGGCAGGTACTCCGTCCGGGCGATCCGGCCGATCATCCGGGCGTGCGTCAGCAGCTCCTGCTCGAACTTGTCCCGCTCGCCCTTGATCCGCTCCTCCGTTCGCAAGTCGGCCGCCTCGAACGAGGACTTCTCCCGCTCGGACAGGGCGTGGACGACGACGCGGTCGGCGAGGAACGTGACGAGGCCCAACCCGATGGCGAGCAAGGTGAGGAAGTACACGATCAATAACGAGCGGGTCGATCGCATGACGCGGACCTGCGATGAATTCAGCCGGTCAAATAAATGTAGCCGACGGCGGCCGGCGGGGTTCTGCGAGTCTGAACCCCGCCGCCGGTTACGTGATCGACCCGCGAACTGCGGACGGCTCCGACTCCGTTCAGCCCTTCCGCTTCGCTTCCTTCTCCTTGCCTTCCTTCACCGGCGGCGGGTCGTCGTCCCCGCGGAGCATGTACCCCTCGCCCCACCGGGTCAGGATCAGGGCCGGCTCGAACCCCTTGTCGATCTTGTTCCGCAGGTAGCGGATGTACACGTCCACGACGTTCGACGTGTTCTCGTCGTACTCGTCGTACAGGTGCTCCCAAATCATCGTCCGCGTGACGACCTTCCCCCGGTGGAACGCGAGGAACTCCAATAGGGCGTACTCGCGGGGAGTCAAGTGGATCGACTGCCCGGCCCGCGTCACCCGGCGGGCGGCGGTGTCCAGGTTCAGGTCGTAAATCTTGATGATCGGGTCTTTGACCTGATGGCTGCGGCGGACGAGCGCCCGCAGTCGGGCGAGCAGCTCGTCCAGCTCGAACGGTTTCGTCAGGTAGTCGTCCGCCCCGGAGTCCAACCCGACGACCTTGTCGCCGAGCGTCGTCTTGGCCGTGAGCATCAGGACGTGGGTCGTGATGCCGGCCTGCCGCCACCGCTTCAGGAGCGTCAGCCCGTCCACCTTCGGCAGCATCACGTCGAGGACGATCACGTCGTACTGGGTCGTCCGTGCCTTGGAATCCGCCTCCTCGCCGTCGAGGGCGGCGTCCACGGCGAACCCTTCCTCCTCCAGCCCTTGCCGGAGGGCCTTCGAGAGGGCGACCTGGTCTTCGACAAGCAGTACCCGCACGCGTGGACCCTCGGGCGCGTCATCGGATGGATTCATTAAATCCTTTATCATCCGCCCGATGAAGGGGTTATGAGAGTGTCCGAGCGATTTTCTGAAGAAAGGCTGAGAGGCTTCCAGTCGTCCGACAGGGGGGCTTCGATCACGAGCCGTTGCTTCGTGAACGGGTGATCGAGTTCGAGCCGGCGGGCGTGCAAGGCGATGACGCGGTCCCACGATTGCTCCGAATGCGGGCCGAACGGCGGGGCGTCGGCATAGGTCGAGTCGCCGAAGACGGGGTGGCCGCGCCACGCGGACTGGACCCGCAGCTGGTGCATCCGCCCGGTGAGCGGCCGCAGTTCGAGGAGCGTGCCGCCGGGGATCGGTTGCAGCACGCGGTAGTCGAGCGTGGCGAGCTTCGCCCCCGGTTCGTTCGGTTCCGCGCGGACGGTGCGGGACTCGTCCTGGACCTTGCGAATCCAGTCCTCCCACCGGCCGGCCTCCGGGCTGACCGTCCCGGCGACGGCGGCCCAGTAGACCTTGTTGACGGTGCGGTGCTCGAACTGGGCGTGGACCCGTTGGGCCGCCTTCGAGTTGCGGGCGAAACAGACGACGCCGGACACCGGGCGGTCGAGCCGGTGCGGCACGCCGAGGTAGACGCCGGCGGGCTTGGCGTACTTCTCCTTGATGTATCCCTTCACCATCGCTTCGAGGCTCGGCAGGTGCGGCGGGGCCTGCGTCAAGAGCGGGGCCGGCTTGTTGACGATGACGAGGTGATGGTCCTCGAACAGGATGCGGGCGGGGTCGATTGAGGGAAACAAGATTTCCATCGAGTTCGTCTAACGGATCGGCGGTTGGAAAGCGAGGGCAGCGTTTTTGTTTGCATCGAGTCTGGCATCAAGTTAAGTTGCCGTTCTACGTTTTGCGAACCGAGGGAAGCTAATGACTCGCCCCATCTGTCTACTTGCGGTTGTCGTAGGGTTGACCTCCTTGTCCATCGCCGCCGACCCGCCGAAGTCTGTTACCGCTTCAGAGTTCTACAAGGTGAGGACCGGCCAGTTGGCCGTTTTCAGCGGGCACGAGGGCCCCGTCCGTGGTGTGAGTTTCTCGGCCGACGGCAAATCCCTCTACACCGGAGGGCACGACAAAACGCTCCGGGTTTGGGACCTCGTCTCGGGCAAGGAAACGAATTCGATCGAACTGAAGAAGGGTCGCGTGGCGGGCATGGCAACCTTGCCTGTCAAGCAGGGGAAGACGGTCCGAAAAACGCTGGTGGCCGTAGCTTCGACGATCGACCAAGAAGGCACGTTCCTCTGGGACCCGGCCGCCAAGTCGTACAGTCGGAGCCTGCCTGGCATCGGCCACGATAGCGGGCCCGTCGCGGCCGCGGCCGGGGGTCAGTATCTCGCCGGCACGCACGGGAACGGCACAATAGAGGTCTGGGACACCAAGACCGGCCAACGAATCCGGAGTATCGATCCGAACGCACGGGCGAAGGCCGTCGCGCTTTCAGCGGACGGTAAGGTGCTCCTCTGTGCGACCGAAAAAGTTGTGCGTTGCTACGACGTGGTCAAGGGAAAACTACTCACCAAGCACATGCTCGACTCAGTCGTTTCGTCCTTGACCTTCAGCCCAGATGACAAGCAGTTCGCGGCCGCGGCGATAGACGGGACCGTGGGCGTCTTCGACTACTCGACCGGCAAGGTACTACAAACGTTGAAAGGCCACCGCGGTTCCGTTTCCGCGGTGACTTTCACGCCGGACGGCAAGCGATTGGTTTCGGGCGGCGCGGACAAGAGTGTGAGGGTCTGGGATCCTTCGACCGGGGACGCACTTCCGGTCATCGGGGAACATCGTGGCCCTGTCACGTCGATAGCGGTTTCCTTCGACGGAATGTTCGTGGCGACCGGCAGCGAGGATGAAACGGCCATCCTCTGGAAAGTTCCGCAATAGAGCAGGCGTCGCTCGCTTAGTTGATTGAATCCGCAGATGGACCATGGCCCGAACCCGATCGCCCGATGACGAATCGCGACTGATTCCACCGCGGCCGACGACCGCTACACCGCCCACCCCTTGCGGTACTCGCGGCCGAGGAACGGTTTCGCCTTCGCCGTGTTCGTCACGGTCGCGGCCGCGGCGTCCCAGGTGATCGCCTCGCCGGTGCGGTACGCCACGTTGCCGAGCAGCACGGCTTCTGTCAGCCGGCCGCTGTACTCGAAGTTGCACGTCGTCGGGCCGCCGTTGCGGATCGCGTTCAGCCACTCCGCGTGGTGGCCGATCGACTTCGTGATCGACGGCTCCGGCTTCGTCACCGCCTTCGCGAACTCGTCCGGCAGCAGCATGTGCTTCGAGTAGTCGGCGACCAGCTTCCCCTTGTCCCCCTCGAACAGCACGCCCGAGCCGTACTTCTCGAACCGCACCGAGCCGTCGAGCGACGGGCCGGCCGTGCCGTGGTACCACGTCAGATGCACGCCGGGGAACTGGTAATCGACCTGCATCACGTCCGGCGTCGTGTTGTCGCCGGTGTACGTTTTCTTGCCGGTCGCGGTCACGCTCGTCGGGGCGGTCAGGTCGAGCGCCCAGAACGGGAGGTCCATGTAGTGGCAGCCGAGGTCCGCGAGCGTGCCACCGCCGAACTCCCACCACCACCGCCAGTGGAAGTGCGGCCACTCGAAGTTCCAACTCGACTTGTTCATCTTCGCCTCGAAGAACTCGACCGGGGCCGGGCCGACCCAGAGATCGAGGTCGAACTTCGCGGACGGCTTCGTGCCGGTTTTCGCGCCACCGACCGGCCGGCTGCTGTTCCAGACGTGGACGCGGTTCACCTTCCCGAGCAGGCCGGACTTCACGACCTCGACGACCCGGCGGTAGTTGTCCTCGGCGTGGATTTGCGTGCCCATCTGCGTGACGAGCTTCGTCCCCTTCAGCGTCTCTCGCACGGCCCGCACCTCGGCGACCGAGTGGCACAGCGGCTTCTCGCAATAGACGTGCTTGCCGAGTTTCAGCGCCGTCAGCGTGGCGTGCGCGTGGACGTGGTCCGGCGTGCTAATCACGACCGCGTCGATCTTGTTCGCGAGCTTGTCGAAGAGCTGCCGATAGTCGGTGAAGAACTCGGCCTTCGGGAACTGGCCGCGAGCCTTCGCGGCGTTGGCCGGGTCCACGTCGCAGACCGCGACGATCTCCTCCTTCTCGACCCCCTTGAGGTTCGCGGCACCGCGGTTCGCCGGGCCGATGACGGCGAGGCGGACGGCGTTCGTGGCGGCCCAAGTCCGGGGGGCGAACGTGGCGGTGGCGGCGGTGGCGGCGAGGAAACGACGACGATTCAACATGAGGAAGTGCTCCCGAAGGCGTGAATGGGAGCAAGTATACCGGGGTGCGGAACGAAGTGCGAGAAAACTCAACCAGGGGCCGGATACGGCGTGTGGGCGATCACGCCGATCCGGTCCCCTGGGAATCACTCCGGGGCGAACGGAGCTTTTATCCAATCGCGAAACGCGAGGTGTGCGAGTCGGGCGGGATGCGTCCCATCAACGCACCCCGCCCTGGCTGGGCGAGCCTGGGCGACTCTTCCGGGCGAACCAACTGGGCGAATCCAAGCGAGTCATCGGGCGAGGGCGAGTGAGCTGGGCGACTCACACGGGGCGAGATATATGCACTGGCGATGCCAGAATTGATATTGTACCGTCATATTTTCCATAAATTGATTTCAAATAATGATTTAAATTCTTTATGAGTGGTTCGTCATTTATTCCACAACCTGTGAATAACGTCGGGAATCCCGACGAAAAGTGTCGGACACCGACAAGATACCCGATTTCCAGACACGGGATTTCGGACGCCCGCCACCCTTAGGCGAGCCCGGTGATCGCGCCGAAACTTCGGCCGGTTGTTGCCACATTCGTCCCCGCTCGTTTATGATGGCCCGCACGTCACCCCCACCGAGAACCCGCCATGTCCATCGAACCCCTCGCCGTCGGCGTGTGCAGTTGGTCGCTCCAGGTGAAGTCCATCCCCGAACTCAAGGGCTTCCTCGACCGGCTTGGCATTGACGTGGTGCAGATCGCCTGCGGCGACCCTCACCACGCCTCCTGGGACGAGGGAGACGACATGCCGAAGGCGGCGAAGGCAGCCGGGTTCCGCATGAGCGGGACGATGCTCGGCTTCCCCGGCGAGGACTACACGACGCCGCAGACCATCGAGAGGACCGGCGGGTTCGGCGACCCGGCGACCCGGCCCGGGCGGTTGGAGACGTTCAAGTGGGGCCTCCAGCGAACGCTCGACCTCGGCCTCGCGGACATGATGCTGCACGCCGGGTTCATTCCGGAGGTCGGCGACCCCGGCCGGAAGGCGTTCCTGGACACGCTCGCGTACGTCGCGGACCTGGCCCAGGCCCAGGGCGTGACCGTCGCGTTCGAGACGGGGCAGGAGTCCAGCAAGCTCCTCCGCCGGACGCTGGACGACTTGAAGTGCCCGAACCTGAAGGTGAACTTCGACCCGGCGAACATGCTGCTCTACGACAAGGACGACCCCCTCGCGGCCGTCGAGTTGCTCGCCCCCGACATCCGCAGCGTCCACGTCAAGGACGCGAACCGGCCGACGATGAAGGGGGCGTGGGGCGAGGAAGTCCCGCTCGGCACGGGGCAGACGAACACGCGGAAGTTCGTGGAGACGCTGAAGACGGTCGGCTACCGCGGGCCGCTGTGCATCGAGCGCGAGGTCGGGACGCAGGCCGACCGGTTCCGCGACATCGAGCACGGGGTGAGGTTCTTGCGGGCGAGCGTCGGGGCGTAAGCCCGACGTGGCTTCCCCACGGGCATCGAGCATTACTTCATCGACAATCGCCACCGCGGGCGTGTTGCCACGTCGGGCTTACGCCCCGACGCTCGCCCGGTTCGGCTTGACTACCTTGCCCATTTCCCGGTACACCTCGCATCATGCGGACGTTGCCGGAGCCTGTCGTTGATCTCGCCGCCGACGTGCGGCCGGTCGTGTCCGTTTGCATCGCGAACTGGAACTGCCGCCAGATGCTGCACGGCTGCCTCGCGTCCCTGCTCGACCAGGACCAGGGCGTGCCGTTCGAGGTGATCGTCGTCGATAACGCTTCCACCGACGGCGCGAGCGAGATGGTCGCCCGCGACTTCCCGCAGGTTCGACTCATCCAGAACGACACGAACGCCGGGTTCAGCAAGGCGAACAACCAGGCCGCGCGGGTCGCCCGCGGCAAGTACCTCTTCTTCCTGAACAACGACACGCTCGTGCCGGAGAACACGCTCGGCGACTTCGTCGCGTTCGCCCGCGCCAACCCGACCGTCGGCATGGCCGGCCCGCGGCTGCGCGGCGGCGACGGCGAATTGCAAATTTCTTACCGGGCCAAGCCGACGCTCGGGGCGCTCTTGCACCGCGTCAGCCTACTCCGGTGGACCGGCCTCTTCCGCCGCTCCTACTACGAGTACCGGCGGGACTCGTTCAACCCGGACGGCGTTCACTCCGTTGACGTGCTGATGGGGGCGGCCGTGTTCCTGCCGCGGGAGGCGTTCGACACGTCCGGCCACTGGGACGAGACATATCGGTTCGGCGGCGAAGACCTCGACCTGTCCACGAAGGTCGGCCGGACGCACGCGGTCGTGTACGTCGGCAGCGTGGAGGTCGTCCACTTCGGCCGCGTCGCGAGCCGGGCGAACGTCGGGTTCGCGTCCCCGAACGTGGCCATCGGGTACGTCCACTACTTCCGCAAGAACGGCGTCAGCCGCGGCGGGCTGCGGCTGTACAAGTTGTTGGTCACGTTGGACGCGCCGGTGCAGGCCGCGGTGAAGGTGGTGCAGGGGAGCTTCCGGTGGCTGCGGCGGGACTGCGAGAAGGCCGAGAAGAGCTTCCTCGCCGCCCGCGGCCTGTGGCACTTCTTGACGCGGGAACTCGTCCGGTTCTGGCGGGCCTGACTCCCGCGTCCGCCCTCGTCCCAATTCGATCTTGAACCCGTTGTTTTGGACCGGGGCCTCTCGTCACGGAGGGGTGTGCTTGATTCCCCCTTCCGGCCGCTCTAGAATTCCGCAGTTTCACGCGGCCGGCGGGCGCAGTTGGTGGTGGCACGGCAGGCGCATATGATGGCGTTACCACGATTCGCACGAGCCTCGACACCGCGCGATAACTTGACTTCCGAAATCCGGGCGACGGGACGGTCGGCACCGCGCTAAGAATAGGCCCGGGGGTTTCGGACTGGCCTCCGAAGGGAGACGGCACACGATGTTTGAACGCTTTACCGACCGCGCTCGGAAGGTGATGCAGCTCGCCAACCAGGAAGCGCAGCGGTTCAACCACGAGTACATCGGCACCGAGCACGTCCTGCTCGGGCTGGTGAAAGAAGGCTCCGGGGTGGCCGCCAACGTCCTCAAGAACCTCGACATCGACCTCCGCAAGATTCGGCTGGAAGTCGAGCGGATCGTGCAGCACGGCCCCGGCGGGGACTCGGCCACCCTCGGCCGTCTGCCGCACACGCCGCGGGCCAAGAAGGTCATCGAGTATTCCATCGAGGAAGCCCGCAACCTGAACCACAACTACGTCGGCACGGAGCACCTGCTGCTCGGCCTGCTCCGCGAGCAAGAGGGCGTCGCGGCGCAGGTGCTGATGAATCTCGGCCTCAAACTGGAAGACGTTCGCGAAGAGGTTCTCAACTTACTGGGGCACAACATGCCGAACGAAAACGAACCGGGTGGCGGCGGCGGCGGCCGCGAGGGCGGGTCCGAGCGGGGCAGCGGCGAGCGGCAGTCCGGCGGCAAGTCGAAGTCGAAGACGCCGGCCCTGGACAGCTTCGGCCGCGACCTGACCGAACTCGCCCGGACCAGCAAGCTCGACCCGGTCATCGGCCGGTCGAACGAGATCGAGCGGGTGATTCAGGTCCTCAGCCGCCGTACGAAGAACAACCCCGTGTTGCTCGGGGAGGCCGGCGTCGGCAAGACGGCCATCGTCGAGGGCTTGGCCCAGATGATCGTGGACGGCAACATTCCGGACCTGCTCCGGGACCGCCGGCTCGTCGTGCTGGACCTCGCCATGATGGTCGCCGGGACGAAGTACCGCGGCCAGTTCGAGGAGCGGATCAAGGCCGTCATGAACGAGGTCCGCCGGGCGAAGAACACGATCCTGTTCATCGACGAGTTGCACACCCTCGTCGGGGCGGGCGGCGCGGAGGGCGCGATAGACGCCAGCAACGTGCTGAAGCCGGCGCTGGCGCGGGGCGAGATTCAGTGCATCGGCGCGACGACGCTGGACGAGTACCGCAAGTACATCGAGAAGGACGCGGCCCTCGCCCGCCGGTTCCAGGAGATCATCGTCAACCCGCCGTCGAACGTGGAGGCGGTCGAGATTCTCAAGGGCCTGCGGGATCGCTACGAGGCGCACCACCGCGTCCAGATCACGGACAGCGCGCTGAAGGCGGCCGTCGATTTCTCCGAGCGGTACATCTCCGGCCGCTGCCTGCCGGACAAGGCCATCGACGTGATCGACGAGGCCGGGGCGCGGATTCGGCTGAAGTCGATGACGCGGCCACCGGACCTCAAGGACATCGACGAGCAGATCGAGAAGCTGAACCAGGAGAAGGAGTCGGCCGTCGCCGAGCAGGACTTCGAGAAGGCGGCCAGCCTCCGCGACCAGGCGGACAAGCTGAAGAAGAAGAAGGAGAACGCCACGAAGGAGTGGCGGGACAAGGCGAAGGAGGCCGACGGCGTGGTGGACGAGGAGGTCGTCGCCGAGGTCGTGTCGAAGATGACCGGCGTGCCGCTGCGGAAGGTCGGCGAGGACGAGACGAAGCGGCTGCTGAAGATGGAAGCCGAGATGCACGGGGCGGTCGTCAGCCAGGACGAGGCGATCAAGGCCATCGCCCGGGCGATCCGCAAGAGCCGCGTCGGGCTGAAGGACCCGAAGCGGCCGATCGGCACGTTCATCTTCGCCGGGCCGACCGGCGTGGGGAAGACGCTGCTCGCGAAGTCGCTGGCGAAGTTCATGTTCGGGGACGAGACGGCCCTCGTGGCGCTCGACATGAGCGAGTACCAGGAGAAGCACAACGTCAGCCGGCTGTGGGGCGCGCCGCCCGGCTACGTCGGGTTCGAGGAAGGCGGCCAACTGACGGAGAAGATCCGCCGGAAGCCGTACAGCGTGGTACTGCTCGACGAAATTGAGAAGGCCCACCCGGACGTGTGGAACGCCCTGCTCCAGATCATGGAAGAAGGCCGCCTGACCGACAGCGTCGGCCGGGTGATCGACTTCAAGAACACGATCCTGATCATGACCACGAACGTCGGGGCGGAAACCATCGTCGCGGCCGAGGACATGACGGCCCCGCTGTTGCGGCACCGCAAGCAGGACGACAACGTCAACTACGCGGAGATGAAGAAGAAGCTCCAGGCCCGGATGGAGAAGGAGTTCCGGCCGGAGTTCCTGAACCGGCTGGATGACATCATCGTGTTCCGCAAGCTGACGACGCCGGACCTGAAGCAGATCGTGGACATGGAGCTGGCGAAGGTCGCGAAGCGGCTCAAGGAGAAGGGGTTCACGCTGCAGGTGAACGAGGAGGCAAAGGACTTCCTCATCGAGAAGGGGAGCAGCACCGAGTTCGGCGCGCGGCCGCTCCGCCGGGCCGTCGAGCAGTACCTGGAAGACGCTATGGCCGACTCGCTGCTGCGGGGCGAGTTTAACGGGAAGGACTCGATCCACGTCAAGCTCGGCGAGGTCGAGGGCGAGAAGAAGCTCATCATCGACTCGTCGGCGACGCCGGCGAGCGAACCCGCCGCGGTCGTGGCCGCCGCGGGCGAGGCGAAGTAACTGACCGCGAGGTCGTGACGACGGGCCGGGGGGAAACCCCGGCCCGTTTTCGTTTAGAACCCTGAGCGGAAGCGACGGGGTGGTGGGACTGATCCGACACCCCGTCGCTTCCGCTCAGGGTTCTACCTCGGGCAGTCAATTTTGTCTTGTATGCCGTCGCGCACCTGCGATGATGGCGAGTGCCGAACCCTCCCGCAACCCCGCCTCCGTCATGCCCCTCCGACTCGTCGCGTTCGCCCTTCTGGTGGCCGTACCGCAACTCCGGGCGGACGTTGATTTCAACAAGGCCGTCGCCCCGATCCTCCTGACCCACTGCGTCGAGTGCCACGGCGGGTCAGCCCCGGCCGGCAACCTCGACCTCACTACCGAGAAGGGGCTCCGCGCCGGCGGCAAGCACGGCCCGGACGCGAACTACCTGTTGGAGCGCGTCTCGGCCGGCGAGATGCCGCCCGCGAAGCAGGGCAGGCCGCAACCGCTCGCAAAGGAGCAACAGGCGGCGCTGAAGGCGTGGGTCGCGTCCGGCGCGGCGTGGCCGAAGGGCCGCGTCCTCGATTGGTTCGAGGCGACGAGCGCGACGCGGGCCGGGAGGGACTGGTGGTCGTTGCAGCCAGTTCAGAAGTCAGAAGTCCGGGGTCAGAAGTCCGAGGGCTTGGTCGATCACTTCATCGGCGTGAAGTTAACGGAACGCGGCTGGGAACCCGCCCCGGAAGCCGACCGACGGACACTGATCCGTCGGCTCTCATTCGACCTCCTCGGCCTGCCGCCGACGTTCGAGCAGGTCGAGGCGTTCGCAAAAGACACGTCCCCGGACGCCTACGAGAAGCTGGTCGAACAGTTGCTAGCGTCACCGCACTACGGGGAGCGGTGGGGCCGTCACTGGCTCGACGTGGCCCGGTACGCCGAGACGTGCGGGTACGAGCGGGACCAGGTCAAGCCCGACATCTGGAAGTACCGCGACTGGGTCGTGAAGGCGTTCAACGACGACCTGCCGTTCGACCGGTTCGTGACGGAGCAACTCGCCGGCGACGAGCTGCCGGACCGCACCGAGCGGTCCCTGATCGCCACCGGGTTCATCCGCCTCGGGACGTGGAACGACGAGCCGAACGACCCGAACGAGTACAAGTACGACCGGCTCGAAGACATGGTTGGGGCGACCAGCACAGCGTTCCTCGGGCTGACGGTGAAGTGCGCCCGCTGCCACGACCACAAGTTCGACGCGATTCGGCAGGCCGACTACTACCGGATGGCCGCCGCGTTCTGGGCCGGGTTCATCGAGCCGGGGCCGCGGGAGCACCTCGGCGGGCCGGACCCGAAGGCGACGCCCGGCGCCCACGCCTGGATCGACCGCGGCCGCACCGTGCCGCCGATTCGGTTATTGAAGAAGGGCGACCCGAACCGGCCCGGCGAGATCGTCGAGCCGGGCCACCTCTCGACGATTCCGTCACTTGAGAAATCGTTACCCGCACCGTCTACTGACGCGAAGACGACGGGCCGGCGGTTGGCGCTCGCCAAGTGGATCGTCGATCCGAAGAACCCGCTGACCGCCCGCGTCTGGGTGAACCGCGTCTGGCAGTACCACTTCGGGCAGGGCCTCGTCCGCTCGCCGGACAACTTCGGCTTCACCGGCGAGAAGCCGACGCACCCGGAACTGCTCGACTGGCTCGCGGCCGAGCTGATCGCGAAGAAGTGGTCCACGAAGCACGTCCACCGACTGATTCTGTTGTCGAAGACGTACCGGCAGTCGTCGCTGCACCCGAGGCAGGATGAGTACGCGAAGACCGACGCCGGGAACAAGTTGTGGTGGCGGGCCGAGCGGCGGCGCGTGGAAGCCGAGGTGCTCCGCGACACTCTGTTGTTTGCGGGCGGCAATCTCAAGCTCGACCGTGCCGGCGGGCCGAGCTTCTCGCCGGAGATTTCGCCGGAAGCACTGGAAGGGCTGTCCACGAAGTCGGCCGCGTGGAAGGCGTCGCCGCCGGCGGAGCAGGGCCGTCGTAGCCTGTACGTCTTCAGCAAGCGCGGCTTGCTCGCGCCGCAACTGACGGCCTTTGACCTGCCGGACGCGACGCTACCGTGCGGCCAGCGGGACACCACGACCGTCGCGCCGCAGGCGTTGGTGCTGATGAACAACCGGTTCTCACACCAACAGAGCGAATCGCTCGCGAAGCGAGTCGCAAAGGCGGGGACGGACGAGAAGGGACGGATCGTCGCGGCGTGGCGATTCGCGCTGAGTCGCGAGCCGCGGGCGAATGAAATGACGGCCGCGGCCGAGCATCTCGCGAAGCAACGAGAGACGTTCGCCGGGAGGGACGCGGACCGGCTCGCGCTGGAGTCGCTGTGCCACGTGTTGCTCAACACGAATGAGTTCCTGTACGTGGATTGATTCTTGTAGGGCGGGTCAAGGCTTTGCGCCGACCCGCCGTCGCGGTCCCAGCCGGTTCGGCCGCTCTTCAACTGGTTGCGGTCCGCCGGCGGGTCGGCGCAAAGCCTTGACCCGCCCTACAAGACAAACGAGGTTTCTGGTATGCCCTCCCCCTTCCCCTGCGGCCTGACCCGCCGCGAGTGCGTCTGGCAGATGGGGGCCGGGTTCGCCGGCGTCGCCCTCGCCGGCCTCGGCCTCGTTCCCAGCACGCACGCCGCTGAGAAGAAGCAACAGTTCCCCGCGAAGGCGAAGGCCGTCATCTTCCTCATGATGAACGGCGGACCCAGCCAGGTGGACACGTTCGACCACAAGCCGCTGCTGGAGAAGTACGCCAACCAGCCGCTGCCCGCAGACAAGAAGTTCATCAACTCCGGCGGCCGCAAGGTCGGGTTCCTCACGCCGGCGTTCCGCAAGTTCCGGCCCGGCGGCAAGTCGGGCCTGATGATCTCGGACTACTTCCCGAAGGTCCGCGAGCACGCCGACGAGCTGGCCGTGATCCGGTCGTGCCACACCGACAGCCACGCCCACGGCTCGGCGCTCGTGCAAATGAACACCGGCAAGACGTTCATCGGCCGGCCGTCTCTGGGCAGTTGGGCGGTCTACGGCCTCGGCTCGGGGAACAAGGATCTGCCCGGCTACGTCGTCCTCATGGACAAGCGGGGTGGCCCGATCAGCGGGCAGCCGAACTGGGGCAACGGGTTCATGTCGGCCGCATACTCCGGCACGCTGTTCCGGCCGACCGGCGACCCGATCCTCGACCTCCGCGGCCCG
Source organism: Limnoglobus sp. (assembly GCF_059499385.1). Classification (NCBI taxonomy): domain Bacteria; kingdom Pseudomonadati; phylum Planctomycetota; class Planctomycetia; order Gemmatales; family Gemmataceae; genus Limnoglobus; species Limnoglobus sp. The sequence goes on from NZ_JCABYM010000157.1 coordinate 154,495, forward strand.
GCCCACGTCTCGGCGAAGGCGCAGCGCGAACAGCTGGACCTTCTCGCGAAGCTAAACCAGGAGCACCTCGACGCCCGGCCCGGCGGCCGCGAGCTGGCGGCCCGGATCGAGAGCTACGAACTGGCCTACAAGATGCAGGCGGCCGCGCCGGAGGCGGTCGATCTCACGAAGGAGTCGAAGAAGACGCTCGACCTGTACGGCGTCGGACGGCAGCCGACCGACGAGTTCGGCCGCAACTGCGTGATCGCCAGGCGGCTGATCGAGCGGGGCGTGCGGTTCGTGCAGCTCTACAGTGGCGGCGGCCACCTCGAAGACACCTGGGACGCGCACCAGAGTGTCGAGAAGAACCACGGCCAGCACGCCGCGGAGGTCGATCAGCCCATCGCCGCGCTGCTGACCGACCTGAAGGCCCGCGGCCTGTTGGACAGCACGCTGGTGATCTGGGGCGGCGAGTTCGGCCGGATGCCGTTCAGCGAGGGGAAGGGCGAGCCGGGCCGGAACCACAACCCCTACGGGTTCTCGATGTGGCTAGCCGGCGGCGGTGTGAAGGGCGGCACGGCCTACGGCGCGACGGACGACCTCGGCTTCGAGGCCGTCGAGGACAAGGTCCACCTCCACGACCTCCACGCGACGATCCTTGCCCTTATGGGGTTGGACCACGAGAAGCTGACGTACTTCCACCAGGGCCGCCACGAGCGGCTGACAGACGTGTACGGCCGGGTGGTGAAGGAGGTCATGACTTGACCCGGCCGTCGTAGCACCGGTCACTCCATGAACCCGCCCGTCTTTTCGCGGCCCAGGATGACCCAACACAGGACGAAGTACAGGAAGAACCCTGCGGCCAACCCGAACGAATAGGCCGCGAACAAGTCCGTGTTGTTGAAGACGGTCGTGACGGCCCCGCCGCCGACCGCCCCGATTACCGCGGCAATGTCCCCCAGGGTGGACTGATCAGTTCGGTGACGTAGTGTTCTGTACGTGATCCATCCCACAACTAGGCCGAAGAAAAACGCCCCGTAACTAGTCGGCACGGTGAAGCCCTCCGGAACCGCTCGTGAAGGTTTGTCCGGATGGCGATCATACCGTCGGCGACTTCAACTTCAAAACGGATTTCTTTGTCTCAGAATGTGTCGAACCGTGACTTCAAGGCGGACGGTCGGACGTTGACCACGCGGTCAGGACTGAATCGTCAGCCGGAGGTCGGACGAGCAGAAGGGGGTGTAGGCGAGGCCGAGCAAGTTGCCCTTCCGAAGCAGGTGCGTGCGGACTCGACGCATCGCCTCGCCGGCCGACCGCTCCGATTGGAAGTGGAACAGGAACTCCTCCGCGACCTCGCCGGCGACCTGTTGGTGGACGGAAATCTCAGTACCGATCACGCCCGCCGCGTTGACGCTTGCGAAGGCGTCTACGAAGTTCAGCAACGCCTCGGGCGTGATGTCCGTGGTGTGGCAGCCGTTGATGAAAACCAAGGGCGGAGTCTGCCGCCAATGGCTCTTGGGCCAGGCCCCTTGCTCCCAAGCGATGATGTGCTCCGGGCGAATTTTTTCCCCGTCCCCGACGCTGAGGTAAGGGCTGAGGGCGTCGGACCCGGGAACCTTCTCCCGGCGGCCGTGACAATAGAAGTAAACCAGCTCCTGGGCCGGACGTGCCAATCCCTCGGTGATGTCCTTGCGGCTCTTGCACACCCGCACGGCGAACTGCGATAACCGCGACTGAACCCGTTGGAAGTGGGCCTTGAGCAGGGCGTCGTCCAGCTCCAGGCTGACGCCGGCCAAGAGTTCAAGCGGCTTGTTGCCGGCTTCGATGGCGAGCGGCAACCCCTTCCCGCCCGCCATCGGGGGTGGTTGCTCGATCGTGTGCTTGAACCCCCAGAACCCGAACGGGCACAGGGTGTTCATCCTGTGGTCCGCTGCGTACGGGCAGCCACGGCCGGGTTCGGCCTCCGCCCGCCAGGCGTCCCAGGTGTCGAGCAGCCGGCAGCGGCTCGGGGCCGCCTCGTCGAACGGGATGTCGTAGACCAGCGCCCACGGAAAGATGAACCCGCTCCCGCGGGTCCGCGCGATCTGAATGGTGGTCGGCTCGGCCAGGCGGCCGTTCCGCAACTCGTCCCGCCTCTCGGGGTGGTTCGTGAGCAACGTGGCCCAGAGCTTCCACCCGACCCTGGCCAGCGCGGTCAGGTCGTCCACGAACGCCGCGAACGGCTTGCCGTTCTGGTCGTCGTACCGGTTCCGCATCGTCTTCCCGAAGAAGCCCCCGCCTTCGACGATGTGAATGTCCCGGAGGGCGAACCGGGCCTGATCGACCGCGCCGCGCATCTGACCCTCGGTCAGGTTGAAGGCCAGCAGCTTGTCGTCGCCGTCGTTGAACACGATGCGGTGCGACGCGTCCGCGTTCGCGTTCGTCAAGATGTTCAGCCCGCGGGCCGGCAGGCGGCCCACGTCGGTCAGGTCCGCGGTCAGTGAGTAATCGACCCAGGAGGTGTACCCGTCCCCCTCGCCTGCGTGCGCGGCGACGTCGGCCGTCATCGCCTGGGACTGCACGAGGTTGTTCCGAAAGTACACCATGATCCGGACGTGGGCCGGCCCGGCCTCGAGTGGTGCCCGGAGGGGAATGAGTACGGCGGGCCGCCGGTCCTCCGGCCGGCAGGTGTGCCGCTGGCCGTTGCACCCGCACACCCAACTGGGTCCGACATGGGGTAGGAAAAAGGGGTGGCGGTCGGGTTGGACCTGGAAGTCGTTGCTCACGGCCACGGCGTCGAGCCAGTGGCCGCCCGGCCGCGGCGGCAGTCGGGCGTCCGGGAAGGCATGGTCGCGGTAGTTCTGAACGACGCTCTCGGTGTCGTGCCCGGCAACGTGAATGCGCAAGTCGTACCAGCGTTCCGTGAGCGGGGACGACGAGCCGGGCAGCGCGCGGCCGCCCACCTTGTCCACCAGGCAGACGTTCACGTACCTCGGCTCGCTCGGAGGTTCGGACGGCCGGGGGTCGGCAGTCGGCTCATTCGCCCCGCCGACGCGGACGGGGGGCGTCATGCCCTGCGTGAATTCCAGGGCCGAGAGGTCGGGTCCGCCAACCCCGAAGGGCTTATGCCCTTTCCACTCCGGCAAAGCCGCCCCGATCGAGGGCGCGGCCTTTTCTTCCGCGGGGCGCACCGGGGGGGTACCGAATTCCAGCGACCCCCCGGCGTGGAGACGCTTAGCGGGCCGCTTACGGCGTGCCACTTTGTGGAGATGGCTGATTCTGGCCAGTAACTCTTCCAGCAACCGGCTCGACGCGTGGGAGCGGTTACGTGCGACGGCCTCGTCCTGAATCCTTTGAACGACTGCTGGCGGGGCGTAGATGATCATTGCGGCCGTACCTGTACCGGGTGCCGAAGTTCCGACGTGACGCTATTGCGGTATGGCCTCCATCTTACCACCGAAAAATGTCCTCGTGTTGTCCGAGGCCTCCCAGTTACCGCCCGAGCGCCCACTTGAAGAACTCGTAAAGCCGTGCGTTCGACTCCTCGGTCGGGTCGTGCGTCTTGCGGTTCGTCATGCCGACGCGGTTCTCGAAGCCCAGCAACTTGTTCACCACGACGGCGTGGTTCAGCGCCCGCCACCGCTCCGGCGGGTCCTCCGAGCCGCCGGACACGAGGAACGGCCGCGGGGCCATGAGCGCGTGCAGTTCGTGTAGGTCGCGGCCGGATTCCACCAGCGTCTTGTACGGCCCCTGACGCGGGAACTCCTTCGTCAGCACGCCGCGCTTCCGGTCCTTGCCTCGTTCGAAGCCGAGGTACCACGGCTCCCAGTAGTTCACGTTCGGCCGCGACTCGTCGAACACGACCCCGCCGTCCGACCACGCGGCGGCCGCGAAGTCGTCGTTGAGGCAGCTCGCGAACATCGCCCACTTCCCCCCGTAGGAGTGGCCGACGATGCCGATCCGCTTCCGGTCCACGCTCGGGTGCTGCGCGAGCAGCGTGCGGCACGTCGCGGCCTCGTAGGCGTGGTACGACAGCGGCTGGAGCTTGCACGTTTCCTTGTTCGGCCAGTACGTCTCGTAGTGGCTGCCGAGCGAGAGCGCGACGAACCCCCGCTTCGCGAGCTGGTACGCGAAGTCACGAAGCGACTTCGTCCCCTCGCCGATGCCGGTCTTCGAGTCGTAGAAGACGACGAGCACGGCGGGGAAGGGGCCTTTCCCTTCCGGAATGAGTAATCGCGCGTCGTCGGTCGTGCGGTCCGGCGCGACCTGGACGCGGACGTGTTGCTGCGTGAAGTTCTCGCGCTTGCTCGAGGACAGAACTTCGAGCGTCGGCTTCTCGATCGGCGGCGGCCACGGGCCGAGTAGGTCGTGCCAGGACTGGCGAATCTCCTCGCGGCGCTTCTTCCAGTCGTCGGCCGTGCGGACCGGCGTGCCGTCGGTGAACGTCAGCGGCGACTTGTACTTCCCGAAATCGTTCGCGTACTCCTTCGGCGGCGCAAAGTACGGCGCGAGCGACTTCGGAAGTGGGTCGGCCGACGCGACTGCGGAAACCGCCAGTACGACGACGAGAAGGATGGCGAGGCGCATCGTCGTTTCTCCGAAAGGGATGTAGAGGGTATACCCCAACGCCGCCCGCGGGTAAACTTCCGGGTGCGAAACCTCTCTCCCCGAGAACCCGCCATGAACCGCCTCTCCCTAGTACTGCTCGTCCTCCTCACGTCCTCCGTTCGGGCCGAGAACTGGCCCGGCTGGCGCGGGCCACGCGGCGACGGTACGAGCGCGGAGAAGAACCTGCCGACGGAGTGGTCCACGACCAAGAACGTGAAGTGGAAGGCGAAGCTGCCGTCGCCGGGGAACTCCAGTCCGGTCGTGTGGGGTGACCGTGTGTTCGTCACGCAGTCGATCGACAAGGAGGGGACCGAACGCGCCGTCATCTGCTTCGACCGCAAGGACGGTGCGGTCGTGTGGCAGAAGGCGGTCCCGTTCAAGGGCAAGGAGCCGACGCACGCGACGAACCCGTTCTGCGCCGCTACGCCGGTGACGGACGGCGAGCGGGTGATCGCGTCGCACGGCTCGGCCGGGCTGGTTTGTTACGACATGGCCGGGAAGCAGCTCTGGCACCGGGACCTCGGCAACTTCATCCACATCTGGGGCAACGCCGCGTCGCCGATCCTGCACGGCGACCTCGTCATCTTGAACTGCGGCCCCGGCGAGCGCACGTCGCTCCGCGCCTTCAACAAGAAGACCGGCGAGGACGCGTGGGAAGTGCAAGAACAGGGCGGCAAGGAAGGGAAGACGCAGGCCGACTGGATCGGTTCGTGGAGCACGCCGCGGGTCGTGACGGTTCAGGGGAAGGACCAACTGCTGATGTCGTGGCCGAACGTGCTGAAGGCCCACGACCCGAAGACCGGCGAAGTCCTCTGGTCCTGCAAGGGGCTGTCGAAGCTCGTCTACACGTCGCCGGTCGTCGGCGGGGATGTCGTGGTCGCGATGTCCGGGTACGGCGGCGCGGCACTCGCGACGAAGCTCGGCGGCACGGGCGACATGACCGCGAACCGCCTCTGGCATCACACGCAGTCGAACCCGCAGCGGATCGGGTCGGGCGTCGTCATCGGCGACCACCTCTACATGGCGAACGCCGGGCCGGGCACGATCCAGTGCATCGACCTGAAGACCGGCCGCGACGCGTGGGAGAAACAAACCCTCGGCGTCGCGTGCTGGGGCAGCCTCGTTCACGCGGACGGCAAGCTCTACACGACCGACCAGAACGGCGACACGTTCGTTCTGGCGGCGAAGCCGACGTTCGAGCTGCTCGCGCGGAACAAGCTCGGCGAGAAGTGCAACGCCTCGCCGGCCGTGTCGGAGGGCGACATCTTTATCCGCACGTTCAACCACCTCTGGTGCATCGGGAAGAAGTAACTACTTCTGCCGCACGGCCGGGGTGATGGGCACGAGGGCACGCAGCTTAGCGAGCAGCCCGTGCGCCTTCTCGGCCCGCGGGGTGTCCGGGGCGAGGCGGATCGCCAGTTCGCAGCACTTCGCGGCCTCGGCGGGGTCGCCCTTCTCGCGGTACGCCTCGGCCAGCGTCAGTTGCAGTTCGGCCGCCGCCTCGTTCGCCTTCTTCGCCGCGGCCGCGAGCTTCACCAACTCGGCATCGGGTTTCTGAGACGGCTTCCGGTCGGCCGCGACCAGATCGGTCGTCCGCTTCAACTGCTCCTTGAACGGATCGACGCCGACGTGCCCCTGGACGAAGGCGTGAATCGTCCCGTCCGCCGCCGCGAGAACCGTCGTCGGATAGACCTGAATCTTCAGCGCCTTCGTCAGTGCGGCCTCCTTGTTGCCGTCGATCTTCACCGGGATGAACCCGCCGGCCATCGCGATCACCTTCGCGTCCTTGAACGTCGTCGCGTCCATCTTCTTGCAGTAGAAGCACTCCTCCGTGCCGATCTGGAGCAACAGCGGCAGACCCGTCTCGGCCGACTCCTTGCGGGCCGCGTTGTAGTCGGTCCGCCACTCGATCCGTGGGTCGGCGGCGCGGGTGAACGACGGCCGCGGCGCGATCAGCACGAAGATCGCCGCGAGCGCGGCGGCGGGAAGGCGCAAGTCTGTCATTCTCGATCCTCGAAGGTGCGAGTCACGGCGGGCCGACGGATCAATTCCCAACAGGCGGCGATATCCGCGAGTTCTTACCCTCTCCCCCGGCTTTGCGGGGGAGAGGGCAGGGTGAGGGGGAAGGCGCTCAGCGGTCCGAGAGACGCTTCTCCCATTTCAGGGAGGTGTTC